>CAYVYG010000136.1:0-8300 GCA_964454385.1 uncultured Microthrixaceae bacterium | reverse complement strand
GGATGGCGGCGGGGACCCTGATCGCGGTGATCTTCATCACGAACCTGATCGTGCAGCCGGTGGCGGAGCTCTCCGAGGTGCTCGACCAGACCCAGACCGCGCTCGCAGGGTGGCACAAGGTGTTGACCCTGCTGGACGAACCCGTGGACGTCGCCGACCCGGAGGTCTCCGAGGCGCTGCCCGCTGGCGCCCTCGACGTGGAGGTCGACCACGTCACCTTCGAGTACGAACCCGGGGTGCCGGTGCTCCACGACGTGGCGTTGCACCTGCCCGCCGGCATCAACGTGGCGATCGTCGGAGAGACCGGTTCGGGCAAGACCACCCTCGCCAAGCTGTTGTGCCGCCTGGCGGATCCCACAACGGGTGCGATCCGTGTCGGGGGCGTGGACCTGGCCTACCTGTCACGCCACGAGCGCGCTGCTGGCATCCGCCTGGTTCCCCAGGACGGGTTCCTGTTCGACACCAGCCTCGTCGACAACGTCCGCTACGGGCGGCTCGGCGCGAGCGACGACGAGGTGCTCGGCGCGTTCGAGTCGCTCGGTCTGCGCGAGTGGGTGATGGGCCTTCCCAAGGGGCTCCACACCGAAGTCGGGGAGCGGGGTGATTCGCTCTCGGTGGGGGAGCGCCAGCTGGTTGCGCTGGCGCGCGCCCAGCTCGCGGATCCCGGTCTGCTGATCCTCGACGAGGCGACCTCTTCGATCGACCCCGAGACCGAACGCCGCCTCAGCGGCGCGCTCGCGACCCTCGCCGAGGGGCGCACGACGGTCAGCATCGCCCATCGGCTCTCGACCGCGGAGGCGGCTGATCGGGTGATCGTGTTCGACCGGGGCCACGTCGTCCAGGACGGGACCCACGAGGAGCTCGTCGCCGAGGGTGGCGTCTACGGTGAGCTCTACCGATCCTGGATCGGTAACACCCGGACCGTGCCCGGTGCGGTGGGCTGACGCGGAGGCGGATCTCGACCCGGTTGCGCCTGTCGGAACGACGAGCCGGCTTTCGGCCACAGGAGACGCACCGGTAGATTCGGGTCGTGCGCGCTCCATGCGGGCACCGCATCGCAGGATCGGGCCGGCCGGCGCGCAGGTCCGCTGATTCCGAGGAGATCACAGGTGTCCAGAGCCCCCATGAGAGTTGCAGTGACCGGCGCAGCCGGCCAGATCGGGTATTCGCTGTTGTTCCGCATCGCGAGCGGGGCGATGCTCGGTCCCGACCAGCCGGTGGTGTTGCAGATGCTCGAGATCACCCCGGCTCTCGACGCGTTGCGTGGGGTCGCCATGGAGCTCGAGGACTGCGCCTTCCCGCTGCTGGTCGACATGGTGCAGACCGACGACGCGGACGTCGCCTTCGGTGACGCCGACGTTGCGCTGCTGGTGGGTGCCATGCCCCGCAAGGCCGGTATGGAGCGCTCGGACCTCCTGTCGGCCAACGGGGGGATCTTCAAGCCCCAGGGTGAGGCTCTCGGGCGCTCCGCCTCGAAGGACGCGAAGATCCTCGTCGTGGGCAACCCGGCGAACACCAACGCCCTGATCGCCATGAGCAATGCCTCGGGTCTCGATGCCGGGCGGTTCACCGCGATGACCCGCCTGGATCACAACCGTGCGATGGCCCAGCTCGCAGCCAAGCTGGATCTGCCGGTGTCCGAGGTCACCAGGATGACGATCTGGGGCAACCACTCCACCACCCAGTACCCCGATCTGTTCCACTGCGAGGTCGGTGGACGCAACGCGGCCGAGGCCGTCGGTGACCAGACCTGGCTGGAGGAGACATTCATCCCGACCGTCGCGAAGCGCGGTGCCGCGATCATCGACGCCCGCGGGGCGAGCTCGGCGGCCTCCGCAGCGAACGCCGCGATCGACCACATCGCGAGCTGGCACCAGGGCACCCCGGAGGGAGACTGGGTGTCGATGTCGGTGCCCTCCGATGGTTCCTACGGGGTGCCCGAGGGGCTCATCAGCTCGTTCCCGTGCACCTGCGCGGATGGTGAGTACCGGATCGTTCAGGGCCTCGAGATCGACGAGTTCTCCCGCAGCCGCATCGACGCGTCGGTGGCGGAGCTGACCGAGGAGCGCGAGGCCGTCGCCGAGCTCGGTCTCATCTGAGGTTTGCATTCCCTTGAGCGTTCTGTTGTGCATGCGTTGCACATAGTGCAACGCATGCACAACGAAACAGCTGTTCTCAGCTGCCCACTCCGGCTCGTTACTTGAGGAACTTGCTGGTGGTGTTGTCCGCCAGGATCCGCCCGTCGGTCTGACAGCTCGGGCAGTAGTCGACCTCGTAGGCGTTGTACTCGACGGCGCGAACCGTGTCGCCACAGCGCGGGCACGGGTCGCCCTTGCGGCGGTGCACCGCTCCGGGTCGGTCCGCGGAGCGTGACATCGCGTCGAGGGAACGCTCGAAGTCGAGCGCATCCGCGATGCACGCCTGCATCGCATCGAACAGGGCGCGGCGGTCGTCCCCGCTCAACTTGGTCGTCATCGCGAACGGCGACAGCTGGGCGCGGTGGCAGATCTCGTTGGCGAGCATCCGACCGATGCCCGCCACGCCGTGCTGGTCGCGCAGGAACCCGTGCAGGCGTTGGTTCTTCATGTCCAGCGCCGCCGCCAGCTCCTCCGGGGTGACCGTGTCGGCGTCGGGTCCGAGCCCGGCCAAGGGAGGCTGCGACGCCGGATCGCCGTCGAAGACCCACACACCGGCCTTGTGCTCCTTGCCCGCTTCGGTGAGCAGCAGCGCTGCGGGGTGGTCCGAGGCGTCCACGGTTGCGCCATCCGGCGCAGCGAAGCGCCAGCGGGCGAGGCCGTTGCGGGGTCGGCGAGCGAGCTTGCTGTCGGGGACCAGGCGACCACCCTGCATCAAGTGCACCACGAAGGTGATGTGGCGGTCATCTGGGTCGCCGAAGCGCATCAGCAGGTGCTTGCCCCGGCGGTCGACCGCCCGGAGTGCGAGGCCGGTTGCCGCCCCCGGGTCCGGTGTGGCGGTCTTCAGCACCGAGAACGACAGCGCCTCGAAGCGCTCGAGTACCGCGCCCGCGAAGTCCGCCTCGAGGCGTTCTGCGTGCGCCTCGATCTCGGGCAGTTCCGGCATCTGACCAACGTACCGGGCGGCGCGGTCGACAACTCCGCGAACTGAATGGCGCGGTCAGTAGATTCGGTGGCTCACGCCGTTCAGTTCGATGGATGCGGGGTCGGAAACGGGCGGATCAGTACTCGACGCCTTCGACCGACGCCACCGCGTCGCCGATCGCCGCCAACCGCTCGGCCCCCTTGATCAACAGGGTGACGTCGCCACCGAGGCGCAGGCGGCCCTGCATGAACGCCACCTGCGGTGAGGTCTGCGCCTGAGCGATCCGAACCGCGGTGTCGTAGTCGAGCTCCATGGTGACATCCGGGTCGCCGTCCGGCTTGCCGCCGCGGACCCCGGCGCCGTCGGTGTCGACGTGCAGCCAGTACTCCACCTTGCCCCCGGGCGCCTCGGTGATCGTGTAGCCGATCGTGGTTCCCGCACCGCCCTGATCGCCCTCGGGTGCATCATCGCCGGAGCCATCGCCGGAGCCATCGCCGGAGCCGCCGGCCCCGCGCTCCGCCCACGCCTCCGCGAGCGCCGCATCAGCCGCTCCGATCCACTCGTCGCTCAGGTATTCCACGGCACGACCCTACCGCTCTGGGCAATACTGCGCGGATGGCCCAGATCGATCCCGCAGACGAGAACCGCCACATCGCCGATCCCGAGATCGAGCTGTGGAACGAGTCCTACTACCTCGACTGGTTCACCGAGGACCTCAGCCTCGGTGGCTACGTTCGCATCGGCTTCTACCCGAACCTCGACCGGGTCTGGTACTGGGCGTGCCTGGTGGGGCCCGACCGCCCGCTGGTGACCGTCGTCGAGCACGACGTGGTGATGCCCCGCAGCGACACCTCTCTCGAGGTGCGCCACGACAGCCTCTGGGCGGACCACGCGATCGGGACCCCCAACGAGCACATGTCGGCCAGCCTCGAGTCGTTCGCGCTGTCGATCGAGGACCCCGCCGAGATGTACCGCGAAGGTGGGCCCAAGGGTGACCGGTTGCCCTTCGGGTTCGAACTCGACTGGGAGACCGACCGCGCCGGCTACCTGTGGCCACCGGTCACTCCCCGCTACGAGATCCCGTGTCGGGTCTCGGGCGTCGTGATGCTCGGTGACGATCGGATCGAGGTCGACGGGTGGGGCCAGCGCGACCACTCCTGGGGGGCGGCTCGCGACTGGTGGGCGATGTCGTGGATCTGGTCAGCGGGCAGGCTCCACGACGGCACGCGGTTCCACAGCGCCGGCGGGTTCTTCCCCGACAACGATTGGGGTGTCGGCTACCGGCTGGATCCCGGCAGCGCCACCTTCGAGGACTCCGCGGCCATCGGCCAGAGCACCGACGAGGGACGCGAGCGGCTTCCCGAGCGCTCGCAGCTGACCCACACCGGCCTCGATCTCACCGTGACGCCGATCGCGTTCTCCCCGGTCGGGTTGTTCCACCCGCACACCGGCTCCCTCGCGCGGTTCCCCCGGGCGATGGCGCGCTACGAGAACGCGGACGGACGCAGCGGCGGTGGCTGGATCGAGTGGAACCAGCCACCCCTGTGAGAACAGCGGCTGCGACCGCGGCCGCCGGCCGGGCACGTCCCGAGTCGGGCGGGAGGCTCCGGTCGATTCGCGCGCCCCGGTAGGGTGACCGCCGTGCGCCGGAGATCCGCTCGGATATTCGCCATGGCCACGGTGGCGACAGCCGTACTGTTGATCGCCGGACCCGGCTGCAGTGGCGACGACGGACCTGGCGATGCCGATGGGAACGCGCAACCCGCGGCCGGGGGTACGGCCCCTCGTTCCAACGGTGAGAGCGACTCCGACACGGGTCTCGACGCTGGGGTGTCGGGATGTGGCAGTGGCAACCAGCCTGAGCCCGGAACGGAACTGCTGAGCCTGGCCGGTGGTGAGGTATCAGGCACCCGCTCCGATGATCCCGAGCGCGAGGTGCAGCGTGTCATCCCGGAGTCCTACGACGGAGTGGAGCCCGCTCCGCTGCTGTTGAGCCTCCACGGCTTCACCTCGAACATCGAACAGATCGACCTGTTCTCGGATCTGCCGACCCGGGCCGCCGAGCGTGGATATGTGCTGTTGACGCCCCAGGCGCTGCCGGCGACGGTACCGTTCCGTGACGAGACGATCGACGCTCCGTTCTGGAACGTGATGCCCGAGCAGTCGGGCGCGATCGAGGGCGCGCAAGACGACCTCGCGTACCTGCGCGGTCTGGTCGACGACACCATGGCGCAGCTGTGCATCGACGCGGACCGCGTCTATGTGACCGGCAACTCCAACGGCGCAGGCATGGCCGCCGCGCTGGCCTGCGACGGCGACGACCGCTTCGCAGCGATCGCTCCGGTGTCGGGTATCAACCTGGCGGGCCGATGCGATGAACCCTCTGCAGTGTCGGTCATCGCGTTCCACGGTGACGCCGATCCGCTGGTCGCCTACGACGGTGGAAGCGCTGCCACCCTGGCGCTCGACATCCCAGCGGTTTCCGATCAGGTCGCGTCGTTCGCTGGCGCCGACGGCTGCGATCGCGAGCCCGGCGTCTCGGAGCCCTTCGAGGACATCCGCCTATCCGCCTGGACGGACTGTGGGGAGGGTCTGGCGGTCGAGCTCTACACGGTCATCGCCGGCGGTCACACCTGGCCGGGGATGTTGAACTACGTGGAGATGGCCAAGCTGTCCGCTCTGGGCGAGAACCAGGAGCTCGCTCGGCTGGCCGGACTCGACCTCGGCGAGATCGCGGGCCACATGACCACCAGCATCGAGGCGACACAGCTGATGCTCGACTTCTTCGACGGGCACCAGCGCGCGGGCTGAGCCGCTTCAGCGGCGGCGTGCGCTATCCGGTGGCAGGGCGTTCAGCAGGTCGGCGAGGTCGGCTGAACGGCCCACCTCGCCCTGTTCGTCGAGGAACGATCTCGCCTCGAGGAGGTTCTGGCGCAGCCTGAAGGTCAGATGGTCGAGGTACTCGTGGTTCTCCTCGTCACGGTTCATCTCCCGCAGGGCCACTGCGTCAGCAGCGAAAGCGGCAACCGCTTCGGCGGCGAAGTGAAGCGCCGCTGCGTCCGCGGCGCGGTCCTCGCGATAGCTGACTGTGAGCTGGCGGTTGAGGTCCTGGAGGACCGAGATCTGCGACTCGGAGGCGCGGGCTCGGTCCTTCCACTTCTGGGTCTTGCGGTTGGCCAGGTCGGCACGCTCGTCGGCCAGGTCCGCCCGCTGCTCGGCTCGTTTGGCCTTCTTCTTGGACCGTCTTGCCCTGCCCTTGGCACGGGCGGCCTTGTCGGCGGCGCGTTCAGCCTTCGACAGCGCCTTGGCCAGGGTCTTCTCGATCACCGTGTCAGCGCCATCGCCGCTCTTGGACTCGTCGTTCACCTCGCGTGCAACCTTTCCGCCATCATCCCGTTCCATGGATGTTCCTGCTGGGAGCTCTCACACTTGCCCATCGGCAACTCGGGGCTCCAGTCGAGGGAATGGTCGATTGTCACCCAGCCATATGATCGAGCCATGTCCATGCAACAGAGCCCCGTCACCGGCAGCGTCGCCCGGGTGGTTCACGCAGCCCGAGAGGCCGGTCTCGAGGTGACGCCATACCGGTTCCCGGAAGGCACCCGCACTGCAGACCAGGCCGCCGAAGCGGTGGGAGTGGAGGTGGCGCGCATCGTCAAGAGCCTTGTGTTCGACGTGGACGGCGAAGCGGTCCTGGCGCTCGTCGGCGGTGACGCCCGGCTCGACGAGAAGCTGCTCGCGGCCGCTGCGGGCGGCACGCGGGTGAGCCGACCGGATGCCGACCGTGTCCGCGAGGTGACCGGATTCGCCATCGGAGGGGTGGCTCCCATCGGCCACGACAACGGCATCAGGGTCTTCATGGACCGAGCGTTGTTGTCCCATGGGACCGTCTGGGCCGCCGCGGGCACCGGCCAGGACGTCTTCGAGGTCGATCCCAGCCAGCTCGCGCAGTTGAGCGGCGCCGAGGTGACCGGGATCCGCCCTGATCACTGAGGTCGTGTCTGCAACCGGTGCGTGACCCCGGATGACCGAGGGGTGCCGGATGCGTCGCCCCTAGCGCATCCGGCCCCGCTCGGAGTTCCCTCCACCCCGGTGTGACCGGGCCGTTCTTGGCACCGAGCCAACGCACCTTCGGTGGTGTGTCCGCTCGTGCTGTGAGGCCACAATACGACTGTGCTGCTTGAAAGGAAACAGGCAGAGCTTCCTCCAGCACTGGGCCGGTTGGACCATCGGAGCGGTCCCGGGAGGACGATCGCACAGGTCGGGACGGCGGCGCCGACTCAGCCCCATTGGCATTGTGGCAGCGAGGCGCCGCGAGTCGAGTCGGCGGCAGCGAGGCGCCGCGGGTCAACTCGGCGGAGGATGCTCCACCATTGTCGTGATGCCGCCGCGGGCGTTCTGGGTCAGGCGGATCGAGATGTCGCCGATCGCCGGCTCGTGGGCCGCTAGGTGGTCGTGCAGCTCGATCGCCAGGTGCTCCGCGAAGATCCTGCGGTCACGGAAGGTGACCAGCCACAGCTTGAGCGACTTCGACTCGATCGCGTGCGTAAGTGCCGTGTAGGAGATTTCGGCGGTGTAGATGTCTGGCTGGATGCCCCCCACGGCAGGGCACAGAGCCTCCAACTCGGCGGTCCGCAAGTTCACCCTCACCGGCCGGTCGACCTCGAACAGCTCGAGGCGACCGTACTCCGATGGGTCGACCTCCCGGCCGAGCATCGGGCTCACCGCAGGTCCCTGACGCGGGCTGATCAGTTGCCGCCCCCGCCGCACTCCTTCTCGAAGTACTTGCTGATGTTGTCCTCGGCCTTGTGGTACTCGTCGGTGTCGAGCGCATCGGACCCGCTCAGCAGACCCTCCTCTGCGACCTTGCCGATCGCCTCGGAGATCACGTCGATGTCGTCGTGGAGGTCATCGGGCAGGACCTTCTTGAGCTCTTCGGCCTTGCGTTGGGCACCCTTCGCTCCCTCCTCGCCGCCGAGGGCCTCGAAGTACAGGGAGCTGAAGGCAGCTGCCTGTTTCATGCAGTCGCCCAGGTTGTCGAGGCCCGGAACGTTCTCGGTGAGGTCGTCCAGGTCGGGCATCTCCTCGGGGATCGATCCCGAGTCACCCTCGTCGGCACCGGAGTTGTCGGAGTTGTTGGAATCGGCATTGGCCTCACGGTCGTTCGAGTTGCCCGAAGCCGTGTCGGAGGAGTCGTCGCTCGAACAAGCGGGAGCGATCAGGGCTCCGATCGCGAGCAG
>CAYVYG010000135.1:0-8319 GCA_964454385.1 uncultured Microthrixaceae bacterium | reverse complement strand
GCGCATCGAGGTTGAGCGTGGCGGCCTGCACGTTGACCGTCGAGGGGATGATCAGGTCGACCTGCACCGGCAGCACCAACACTCCGCAGCGCAGGGTCACCGTCGAGAGCGGCACCCGCAGCTGGGGGATCGTGACCTTGACGTTTGGGACCGTGACCACGGGCTTGGTCGGGTCGATGCGGATCTTGGGGATCGTGAGGGTGGCGCCCACGATGTTGACCCCCGGCGGACGGTAGGCGATGTTGCACGGACCGAATGGGATGTTCGTGGCCGGGGCCCGCACCTCGATGGGCGGCAGGGGGACCGTGAGCGGACCGAAGTCGATCTCGACCCCGCCGCCCCCAGCCGGCGGAGAAGGCGGAGCGCAACCGACACCGATCAGCGAAAGGACGATCGCGATCGCGATCGCGGATCCGCGGAGTCTCTTTCGTGGTCCGGCTATTGGGGTCCGGTCGATTCCGTCGGTCATGATCCGTCCTCCTTGCTTCGGATCCTGCCGGTGATCGCCCCTGCACCGGCGGGGATGGCGTAACCCGACCGTAACACGGATGTGCCGATGGTCACAGGTCGCCCGGTCATGGGGTGTGGCACGTCGACTGGATGCCCGCCGGATTGAGATGGCTGGTTTCGGGGTAGGAGCTTCGGAGGACCGGAGGAGACACGGTCGTCCGGTTCGCTGCCTACTGAGGAGGACGGACATGCCAGGCCAGAAGGATCCGGGACCGAGCGTCAAGGACGACGAGCAGTACGAAGCGCTGCGTGACGAGGGGATGAGCAAGGAGAAGGCCGCGCGCATCGCCAACACCGATCGCAGTGAAGCGGGGCGACGGGGCGGGGAGTCGCCGCCCTATGAGGAGTGGACCAAGGACGATCTGTACGAGCGCGCCCAGGAGATTGGCATCGAGGGCCGTTCGGACATGACCAAGGACGAGCTGATCGAGGCCCTGCGCAACCACTGACCCGCCCACTCCCGGCGAACTGTCCGCTCTGGGACCACACCGGCGTGTTTCTCACCGGACAGTTCCGCGACGTGCGTATTGACCCGGCGAACTGTCCGGTCTGGGACCACACCGGCGGGTTTCTCACCGGACAGTTCGCCATCACCGGACAGTTCGCCAGGAGGGTCAGCTCCGGGGAGCTGTGACCTGACCGAAGGCCTGGCTGAACGAGGTCTTGGCGTCCAGGGTCCTGATCGGCCAGGGGATGTCGAGGCCCGCTTCGTCGAAGGCGGACTTGAGCTCGACGATCACGTTGTGCTGAGTGCGGCGGATGTCGACCTGGCGGGGGCTGCTCCAGAAGCGCAGGTCCAGGTTGATCGTCGAGTCACCGAACTCGATGTAGAACGCCTCGGGTGCCGGCTCGGTCAACACGCCTTCGGTCTCCTCCATGGCCTCGAGTGCGGTGCGCGCTGCCGCTTCGAGATCGTCGTCGTAGCTGCAACCGACGATCACGCTGGTGCGCACCGCATCGTGTGCGGTCTGGATCGAGATCGCGTTCTGGTACACGTCCTTGTTGGGTACAAGCACCCGCCGTCCGTCGAAGGTGTTGATGGCGGTCTCGCGGATGGTTATCCCCTCGACGGTGCCCTGGATCTCGTTGACCTCGATCTGGTCGCCCGCCACGAATGGTTGGCGCATGATCAACAACAACCCCGACAGAAGGTTCGACAGGATGTCCTGGAACGCGAACCCAGCGGCCACCGAGACGATCCCGAGCCCTGCGATGACATCGACCGGGTCGACGCCGGGAAACGCGACCGTGACGCCGACCACAAACCCCACCGAGAGCACCCCCCATCCCACAAGACGGGGCACGACGTGGGCGAAGCTCGGCGGGCGGGTTCGCTCGAAGCACTTCTCGAGGAGGCGGCGGACAACTCGTGAGCACACCCAGAACACCACGACGATGGCCAGAGCGATGCCGACCCTCGGAAGCGCGTCCACAACCTGGTCGATGAGGCCCTCGGCACGGTCCTGGGCCGCATCGAGGTCATCGGAGGCCTGCGCGAACGCGACGGGTTGGTCGAACACGCGGGTTTCCTACCCGGTCGCACCCAGATCCAAACGGCCGCGTGACCGAGGCAGCAGTGTCAGAGGGGAAACTCCGCCAAGCCTCAGCGAACTGACCGCTGTGGGACCACACCGGCGGGTTTCTCACCGGACAGTTCGCCGGTGTGCGAGCTGCCTCAGCGAACTGACCGCTGTGGGACCACACCGGCGGGTTTCTCACCGGACAGTTCGCCGGTGTGCGAGCTGCCTCAGCGAACTGACCGCTGTGGGACCACACCGGCGGGTTTCTCACCGGACAGTTCGCCGAGGGGGCGGGCGCCCAGCGCTCTGGGCCTTTCAGGGTGCGGGAGTGCTCAGCGCTGTGCGCGCAGCCGGACCACGAGGATCGCCACGTCGTCCTCGGATGCTGCGGTGAGCATGTCGTCACAGATCGTCGAGAGAGCGTCGGCGGCAGAGATGTCCGCGTCCAGCCCAGCGATAGACGACTCGAGCTCGCCAAGTCGGTCCGACAGGTCGGATCGCCGCTGTTCGACCAGACCGTCGGTGTACAGCACCAGCAGGCTTCCCGGCTCCAGCGGCACCGGATCGCCGGAATCGTGTGCTCGCTGGACCATCCCGATGGGAGGCAGGGGCTCACCGCCGAGTCGCACCACCGAGCCGTCGGGTCGCCGCAGCATCGGAGGCGGGTGGCCGGCGAGCTGGCAGGTGGCGGTCCTCGCAGCGAGGTCGAGGCCGACGATTCCCAGTGTGGCGACCATCTCGGTGCCGTCGCCGGCGAGGGCGCGCGATGCGAGCAGCGGGATGTCCGCGATCAACGAGGCCTCGCCGAGGGCCCGCACCGCACCCTGCGCGAGTGCCATCCGTGCGGCAGCGGGCACGCCGTGGCCCGCGATGTCGCCCACCACCAACAGGACGTGGTCCGGCCCGGTGCGAACGATGTCGAACCAGTCCCCCCCGAAGCCGATCGTGTTCAGCGCCGGGACGTAGTCGTAGGCGACGTCCAGCCGGTCCTCCGCTATCCGGGTCGGCAGCAGGGCACTGCGCATCCGGTTCGCCAGGTCGGCGAGCTCCTGGGCATGGCGGGCGCGCAGCAGACCACTGCCGGTCAGGTCGCAGAAGAGCTCGGTGACCGACTTGACCTCGGCCCCGAAACCGACGCTGGTCTCCCAACCCACAGCCAGCACCGCCGCGACCGCACCGGACTCGTCGCGGATCGGGTGTCCGAGAGCCTGGTGGACCTCGCCCAGCACCGTGTCCCGGGAGAGGTCGCGCATCCACGACGACCTGGCCGAATGGATGCAACCCGCAATAACCCCGGCGGGGAGGTCATCGATTGGAACCGGGCTCTGGTTCACCACCACGGAACGGACCTGTTCGTCGCCGGCAGGACCTGCGCCGCCGAATGTGCGATCCCCGAACCCTGAACGAGGGTCATCGGTCAGGTGCAGAGCCGCACGTTCGAGCTTCGCGATGCTCACCGTTCCGGCACGGTCGAGGTTCGCGAGCGCGACGATGTCGGCGTCGTTGAGCACTAGTGCCGCGTGCAGGACCGCGGCGGTCAGGTCCTCGAGTGTGAGCTGGGAGTTCAACTCGGCGGAGAACAGCGCGAGCATCCCGAGTGAGCGTGCCGATGAGTCGTCCCTGTCGACGGTGCCGTGGTCCATCGCTGCGGAATCCTATGCGCCCGTTGGTGGCACTACTGTTGCGCGGATGGATCAACTGCCGGTGTCAAGGCTCGAGATCGAACCCCTCGAGACCCCACGGGGTCTCCGGTTGGTGGGCGACATTGACTCCCATACGGCCCCCATGCTCGAAGATGCCCTCGCGGACGTCGAGAACGACGCCGATGTGAGCATCGACATGACCGAGGTCGCCTTCGTCGATTCGACCGGATTGCGGGTGCTCGTCGCGGCGCATCAGCGTTTCGGTGACGCTGGACATCGACTCGTGCTCGCCGAACCGAGCGACGCGGTCCTGCGGCTGTTGGACATCACCGGGTTGACCGCCACGATGCACACCTCCGGTGGGGACGGCTCGACGGGCTCGACAGAGCGGGATTGATCAGGTTTCCCGGGTCTGACCACGGGGTAGGAACCCGATGAAGCGAGCACGAGAGTCGAGACCGGAGAGCTGAGACAGAGCCGGAAGGTGCAGTGAGAACATGGTTTCCGCCGACAACTCATCCACAGCGTCCGAGGAGACGTCCGTGGAGATCTGGTTGGATTCCGACGACACAGCAGCAGGTGCTGCGCGTTCCGTGGTGGACGCGGCGAGCGAGGGCGCACCGACCACCGGTCGGACCGATGACG
This sequence comes from uncultured Microthrixaceae bacterium, assembly GCA_964454385.1. Taxonomy (GTDB): domain Bacteria; phylum Actinomycetota; class Acidimicrobiia; order Acidimicrobiales; family Microtrichaceae; genus JAMLGJ01. The sequence continues at coordinate 4,001 of CAYVYG010000135.1, read as the reverse complement.
GCGCCGAACCAATCTGGGGTGATGCGATGCTCGTGGCGAGCGAGCTGGTCGCCAACGCGGTCGAGCACGGCGATGGTGCCAGGGTGCGTCTGCGCCTGACGCGCCGGGGTGACGACGAGGTCGAGCTCAGCGTCCTCAACGGCGTGGTAGCGGGATCCGACGGTGTACCGGAGCGGCCGTGGAGGATGCCCGGCGTCGACGCGATCCGCGGTCGTGGTCTCGCGGTGGTCGAGAGCATCAGTCGGCACGTGGGCGTCGTGCGCAACGCCGGCGATGTCGAAGTGACCGCCGTCGTAGCGGTCTGAGGCTCCACTGGTCTGACCGGGTCCGGAACCGATGAGCCCCGAACAGGATCACACCGGGCCCGGTGCCCTCGGGAGCAGCGGCCAAGGGTCCCGCGACCGCAACGCCGTTCGCGGTGCAGCGGGGGGTGGTGCCAGCCGGCTCATGGTCGAGTGGAGGGCGCTCGCCGAGCGCTTCCGGACCAGCCTGTTCGGTCTGCCCTCTCTCTGGATCGTCGGGTCCTTGCTGTTGTGGCTAGCGATGCGCGAGGTCGACGATGTGCTCGATGTCGATCAGCTACCGGGGGTCTTCGAGACCACTGTCGACAGCGCTCGCTCGCTGCTGGGAGCGGTCGCATCCGGCACGATCGCCGCGGCATCGGTGGTCTTCTCGCTGACCCTGGTCGCCATCCAGTTGTCCTCCAACGCCTACTCGTCGAGGGTGCTGCGGACCTTCCTGAGGGATCGGTTCCAACAGAACATGATGGGGATCGTCCTCGCGACGTTCTTCTACAGCCTGTTGGTGCTCCGCGACGTCAGGGGCCCTCTGTCCGACGGAGGCGAGGCCAACGTTCCCAGCGCTTCGGTGACGCTGGCCACCGTCTTCGCCCTGGCGGCGGTCCTCGCCCTGTTGGCCTCGATAAGCCATACCGCTCAGAGCGTGAGGGTGTCACATGTGTCATCGTCGGTGCGCCGGGACACCCGCTCGGTCATCATCGCCCGCCTCGGTGCGGTCAGGTCTGCGCAGACTTCCGGGTCCGGCGTGGAGCCCACCACCGCACGGGCCGCCTCGGTGGGAACCGCCGATGGGTCCTCGACGACAGGTCGCGGGGACGCCGGGGATCCCGGAGTGCCCTTCGACGTCCAGGCTCCCGGGGTGATCCCCTCGCCGCTCGCCGTGGCGACCGGCGATCGGGTCGAGCTCTGCGACCCACCAACGGGAGTGGTCCCCCTCGTGATAGAAGCGCCGGTCGGCGGCTGGGTGCAACAGATCAGCACCCGTGCGCTGATAGCCGCGATCGGCGAGGTCGCGCTCCCACGGGTCCAGGTCCGCCTGGAGGTCGCGGTGGGTACCTACGTGTCTGCCGGTGCGCCACTGGTCGCCCTGTGGCCTGCCGAGGCTCCTCCGGATGGCCATGGCGAGGATGAGCATCGACAGGGTGATCACGCAACCGGTGAGAGCGGGCCGCTGCGCTGGTTGGGATCCGGTGACCCGCAGCGGCTCGCGCAGGAGGTCCGCGGCGGCGTACGGGTCGGTGCCGAACGCACGCTCCAACAGGACATAGCGTTCGGCCTCACGATGCTCGAGGACATGGCGCTGCGGGCACTGTCGCCCGGCATCAACGATCCCAACACCGCGGCGTCGATCATCCCGCAGCTCGGCGAGCTGCTGCTCGAGATCCTGCTGCGAGACCTCCCCCCGGTTCGCGTCGAGGTCGGAGGGATCACGCTGCTGCGTCCTGTGGCCCCGAGCTACTCGGACTACATCGAGGCTGCGTTCGGCCAGATCAGACGCGTGAGCGCCGACCAGCCGGTCGTGCGCCTGACGATGGTGCGGACTCTCGCCACGATCGCCTCCGAGCTCGAGCGCCGCAGCGCCTCGGTCCCCGAGGTCATGGCAGCGCTGCGAGACGCGGCGACTGCGCTGGTTCCCAGCGAGAGCGACGAGAGCGATGTGCCGCGGGACGACCCGGCGGCGGTGGCCGCCCGCGAACTGCTCGCGATCAACGCCTGGTTCAGCCGCGTCGGCTAGCAGTTCGGTGGGCCAGCGGTTCCGCCGGCAGTTCGGTGGGTCAGCGTTTCCGCCGGAAAGCGGCTCAGCCGGCGGGCCGGATCACGGCTGGATCCTGCCCTCACCCTTCGCCCCGGCTCCCACCTTGGCCATCTCCTCGTAGTGCTGGGCGGTCGAGTCGGCGTCGACCTCGCGCGAGGCGCGCTCGGCGGCCTCCGCCTCGGGGTCGGTCGGGGGCCGGTCCGCCGACGCACCGGTGTGCGCGTCACGTTCGTCGGCTGCGAGCGTGGCGCTGCTCGTTCGTCCGTGGGTTCCCTCCGAGGCATCGTGGGCGCGCTCGAAGAACGAGCGGATGAACCACTGGAACTCCTCCAGGCGACCGGTCTGTGCGATCAACATGTCCTCTGTAACCGGGTCGAGCTCGCCGGTGGTGCTGATGGCGTTGCGGTGGTCCGAGATGACTCCGCAGAACACCTCGTCGAGGGCCTTGAGGTGCACGTATACGGCCTCGGTGCCCAGGCTGTAGTCGCCCCAGCTGCGTGCGCCGGCGACCGCCGCCGGGGTTCCTGTGGGCGAGCCACCCAGCGTTCGCATTCGCTCGGCCACCTCGTCGGTCATCTTCCGGACCGGGCCGACCATCGAATCGAGCATCTCGTGGACGCTGAGGAAACCGGGGCCGACGACGTTCCAGTGGACGTGCTTGAGGGTCAACTGGAGGTCGATCAGCGATACGAGGCGCCCCTCGAGGGTGTGCACCACCGAATCGGCTTCACCTCGTTCGAGACCGGGAACCGTGTTGTGGGGTTGGGCGTTCATGCAATCACTCCTCGATGCGGTTTGGTCCGACCGCCGAGTGGGTCACCCGGCCGTCGACGTCTGGCCTACCCGACGCGGCGCGTCGCGAAACCCCGTCGTGAACGCCCGCCGGGCGTCCTGTCACCTGGTGACTGCCACCTGGTGCCTGGCACCCGGGGCCTGTCACCCGGGACACCTTGGGTCAGGGATCCACCCGGGGATCGCCCCGTTGGCTCACCACGACCTCGCGCATGGTCGCGAGGCTCCGGCGCAGCAAGCGCGACACGTGCATCTGGGAGACCCCGACGCGATCCGCGATCGCCTGCTGGCTGAGCTGGTGGGTGAAACGCAGTCGGACGATCTCCCGTTCGCGCTCGGGCAGGTGCTCGAGCAGGTACTCCACCTCGTCGCGGTCCTCCACCTCTGAGAACTCCGCGGTCGCTGACAGCTCCCGCGGCACCCGTGGGCTGTCGTCCTGCGAGCCGCGCGCCGGCGAGTCGATGCTCTCGGTGGTGCGGGCCGCATCGGCTCCCAGGGCTTCGACCACCGATTCCGCCGGCACGTCGAGGAAGTCCGCGAGCTCCGAGATCGTGGGTGCCCGACCGAGTGAGTTGGTGAGCTCGTCGGAGGCGGAACGCACCGACACCCGGAGATCCTTTAGAGAGCGGGGGACGCGCATCTTCCAGGTGCGGTCACGGAAGTAGCGCTTGAGCTCCCCTTCGATCGTGCGTCCGGCGAAGGTCGAGAAGGCGAAGCCGCGGCCGGGATCGAAACGCTCGACCGCCTTCACCAGCGCCACGAGGGCGACCTGTTCCAGGTCCTCGGAGTCGCCGCCCCGGGAGAATCGCCTCGCTATGTGGCGTGCGAGGCCCACGTGCGCCTCGACGAGCTCGTTGCGGAGCGCCCTGGTCGGCTCCGCGGCGTACCGCGCGAACTGTGAAGCGACGACATCGTCCCCAACGTCCTCGCGCCCAGCTCTGTCGCTGTCGCGGCGCGTGTTGCGCGGCCGGTCAGCCACCTTCGGCGTCTCCGGCCAGATCGATCCGCAGCCTCACCGAGGCGTCGTCGCGCAGCTCGTAGTGGCTGGAAGTGGTGTCGAGGATGCGGCGGGCGAGTTCGTCGAGAACTACCGGTTCGCCGGGTTCCGAGGCGCTAGCGGTCACCCCCAATTCCTGGCCGTGAAGGTCGAACTC
>CAYVYG010000134.1:0-8335 GCA_964454385.1 uncultured Microthrixaceae bacterium | reverse complement strand
CCGGTGTGGCACCCGCCGGTGTGGTCCCAGAGCGGACAGTTCGCCGGGGGTCGGTAACAGGCCAGCGAACTGTCCGGTGTGGCACCCGCCGGTGTGGTCCCAGAGCGGACAGTTCGCCGGGGGTCGGTCAGGCTGTGGCGTCCGCGCTGGTATCGGCGGCTCGGTCGCTCTCGCCGGGTCCGTCGGCTTCGTCGTCACCGAACGACGTGGCCTGCGACTTCGAGAACCACACGCCCGCAAGGATGATCACCAACGCCACCGCCGCGATCACGTAGCGGACGTTGTTGTCCTCGAGCGCGATGATGGCAGGGAGCACCAGCAGCGACACCAGGTTCATCACCTTGATGAGGGGGCTGATCGCAGGGCCGGCGGTGTCCTTGAACGGGTCGCCGACGGTGTCGCCGATCACCACTGCCGTGTGGGCATCGGATCCCTTGCCACCGAGGTTCCCCTCCTCGATGTACTTCTTTCCGTTGTCCCAAGCGCCACCCGCGTTCGACAGGAAGTTTGCCATCAGCGCGCCGACGACGATGATCGCAGCCAGGTAGCCGCCGAGCGCGAAGGCACCGAGCCCGAACCCGACGACGACGGGCATCAACACCGCGAGCAACGCCGGTGTCGCCAGCTCACGCAGCGCGGCGCCGGTGCATATGTCGATCACGGGGCCGTAGTCGGGCTTCTCGGTGTAGGTCATGATGCCGGGCTTCTCACGGAACTGACGGCGTACCTCCTGAACGACGATCCCCGCGGTGCGACCGACCGCCAGGATCGCGAGCGACGCGAACAGGAACACCACGGTGCCACCGATGAGGCCACCGGCGAAGGTCTTGGGGTCCGCGATGTTGATCGTGATCAGGTCGAACAGACCATCGGTCTCCTCTGCCACCGTCTCGCGGAACGACGCGAACAGTGCCACCGCCGCGATCACCGCCGAGCCTATGGCGAAGCCCTTGGTGACGGCCTTGGTCGTGTTGCCCACCGTGTCGAGCCCGTCGAGGATCGTCTCGGTCTCACCCTCGAGGATCTCCGACATCTCGGCTATGCCCTGGGCGTTGTCGGCGATCGGTCCGAAGGTGTCCTCGGCGACCACGATGCCTGTCGTGGACAGCATGCCGACGCCGGTCAGGGCCACCAGGTAGACCGCGAACAACACGTTGCCGTCGCCCAGGCCCAACCCGACGAGGATCGCCACCGCGATCGCGACCACCGCCCAGACAGCGGACTCGAGACCGGAGGAGATGCCCGAGAGGATCACGGTCGCGGGACCGGTGCGCCCCGCCTCGGCGATGTCCCGCACCGGCTTGAACTGACTGGAGGTGAAGTACTGGGTGATGCGGCTCGCAACCTGGCCGAGGATCACCCCCACCACGATCGCGACGAACATCCGCAACCCGACACCGGAGACCGGATCACCCTCGAGCAGTCCGGGGTCACCCTGCGGGTTGCCCACGTAGCCGAACGCGATGACCGCGGCACCGACCAGCATGATCAGCGAGGCGATGTTGAGGCCGCGGTTGATCGGCTTGAGCGCGTCGGTCTCACCCGGGCGGGCACGCACCAGGTAGATCGACACCATCGAGGCCACCAACCCGACGCCCATCATCGCGAGCGGGAAGATCAGGCCCTTCACGGCATTCTCGTCGGTGATGCCGATCGCGTTGAACGCGGTCACGCCCAGGATGATGTTGGCGACGAGCACCACTCCGAAGGACTCGAAGAGGTCCGACGCCATGCCCGCGCAGTCGCCCACGTTGTCGCCGACGTTGTCCGCGATCGTGGCGGGGTTGCGGGGATCGTCCTCGGGGATGCCGGCTTCGACCTTGCCGACCAGGTCGGCGCCGACGTCCGCCGCCTTGGTGAAGATCCCGCCGCCTACGCGAAGGAACAGAGCGAGGAGCGAACCGCCGAAACCGAATCCGACGAGGATCGCCGAGGCGGTGTTCTGGAACACCATCACGATCAGGGTTGCGCCAAGCAGACCGAGCCCGGCGGTGAACAGCCCGATCGTGCCACCTGAACGGAACGCGACCTGCATGGCGGCGTCCATCGACCCGCGCTGCGCAGCCGCGGCGGTGCGCACGTTCGCGCGGGTGGCCAGCCACATGCCCAGGTAGCCGATGAACCCGGAGAACGAAGCGCCCAACAGGAACGCGAGCGTGCGCCAGAGGCCCGATTCGACACGTGACAGCCCTGCGCCGCTCGAGGGTGATATCACCTCCGCGGAGGTGACGAACACGACGACCGCCAGTGGCACGACGATCACCAGGATGGTGCGGAACTGGCGCTTGATGTAGGCCATCGCGCCTTCCTGCACCGCTCCGGCGATCTCGTTCATCTTCTCGGTGCCGGCGTCCTTCGCCAGGACCTGGCGCATCATCGCCCAACCGACGATCAGGGCGATCACGGCAACGACCGCGCAGAACAACAACCAGAACCACTCCTGACCGGCCAGCTCGAAGTTCTGGTAGCCGCCCTCGGCGAGCAAATGAAGCATGGGGGTTTCCCTCGGGGTAGGTGATCACGCACCGGGACGCGCCGGGTGGATCAGTTCTCGAACGTGTCCGCCAAGTTCAGTCGGTCGCCGCGCGCGAGGTCAAAACCCGTGGCATTCCAGTACCGTCGCCCCCGTGTTGGGCTCAGGTCTCACCGACGACGGTCGTCGAGGTCGTGGAGGTCGTCGAGCCGGAAGCTTCGCCGTCTCCATCCGGATCACCGCCACCTTGCCCGGATGTGCCGGATCCGTCCGACCCGCCCGTCGAGGAGGGCCCCAGAGCCGAGATCGCCTCGGACACACGCGAGCGGGCCTGGGCAACGAGATCCTGGTAGCGACCCAGGTCTCCCTCTCGCAGCGCTTCGTCGGCCCGGTCGAACAGGCGGTCGGCCTCCGCCAGGAGCTCCTCGGGAGTCCCGCCGGCTTCGCCGGTTCCCTCGCCGGCACCGCCCTCTCCAGCACCGCCCCCGGTCCCACCGTCTTCCCCGGTCCCGGCACCTTCCTCGCTTCCCTCTGAACCCGGCCCCGACGCTCCGGCACCGTCGGGCTCGTCGACCGCCTCGGAGTCGACCCCGTCGAGCAGGTCCGCCATCGCATCGTCGATGGTCGGCCCGAAGCCGACCGACCCACCGGAGGTGACCGCGATGCGCTGGAGCGTGTTCAGCCCGCTGGTCGACTGGCGCGCGTACACGGGGCGCAGGTACAGAAGCGAGTCGCCGAAGGGCAGGATCAACAGGTTGCCGAACTCCACCGAGGACCCGTTCGAACCAACCAGGGTCTGGTACTCCGACACGGGCTGGTAGGTGGCTATTCGCTCAGCGGCCTGCAGTGTGCCGTCGACGCGATTTGTGGTCGCCTCAGCATCGGGTGTGTCAGCAGCCTGGATGACGACCTCCTCGAGTCGCCCGTAGTCGTCGGGATGGTTCGACGCGACCATCACCGCAGCCAGGTTCCGCCCGCTGTCGTTGCTCGATGCCAGCACGAACGGGCGCGTCAGGAGGAACTCCGGATCGCGCTCGGGGGTCAGCTGCAGCATCTGGAAGTAGGGCTCGATTCGACTGAAGTCCTGGGTCTGGCCGCTCTCGGTGCCAGAGGCAGCGACCTGGCTGGCACGTGCGTCGTTGGGCGGCGCCTGAGCGATGTTCCACTGGTCGCTGTTGTTGAAGAACGTCGCCGGGCTGTCCTGGTGGTAGCTGCCCCATGCCTCGGTCTGGATCTTGAACAACAGCTCCGGATAGCGCAGGTGCTGTTGGAGGTCGGTGGGGATCTCCTCGGTGTAGAGGTCGGGGAACGCCTTCGCGTAGGCCCGGATGATCGGGTCCTTGTCCCCGTAGAGGGTGTCCGAAAGGTACAGGGTGACGGTTCCGTCGTAGCCGTCGACCACCGCTTTGACCGAGTTGCGCACGTAGTTGAACGTCTCACCCGTGGCCTCGCGATCGAGGTCGGTTGAGAAGAACGCCTCGGCGTATGGGTAGTTGGCCGAGGTCGTGTAGCCGTCGACCACATATGAGATCCCTCCGTTGATCAGCACCGGGTATGGGTCCGGGTCCAACAACAGGTAGGGGGCGATCTGTTGGACGCGATCGGTCACGTCGCGGTTGTAGATGACCCGTGACTCGTCGGTGAGCAGATCCGAGATGAGAGGGTCGATCTCGCCGAAGCGAAGCGCGAACGCAGCCTTGCGCATGAACGAGTTGACGTGCACCCCGGTGCTTCCGTCGTAGCGGGCCTCGAGGTCGTCCTGGGTTAGCTCGGTCTCGTCGGTGTCGACGATCGCGTAGCCCTCCATCTTCTCGCCGACGTAGATCTCGGGCCGGTCGAGTACGGGCACGCCATCGCTCACCGCGGGTATGTCCCCCAGCAGGAACCGCGGCTCACCGCGGTTGTTGGCCTCGTCCGCGGGTGCGAGGGCGCCGCCGTAGCCGTGGGTGAACACGAGGTGCTCCTTGACCCAGGTCCGCGGCGTGGCGATACCGTCCAGGTTGAGCTCGCGGGTCGATATGACCACCGGCGTGGGCACACCGTCGGCGGACTGCTCGGCAGCGGATGCGTTCTCGACACCGGGACCCTCGAGGGAGTCCTGGTCGATCAGGTAGCGATCCACGTCGATGTCGCGGAACTCGTAGTAGGGGCGGCCGAACTGCAATGCCTGGATCGTGCCGGGCTTGTCCCCCTCCTGGCGGCCGAGCGCCTCGGGATCCATCACCCGTGCGAGGTCGAGGTTGGCGCGCTGGGCGTCGACCTTCTCGGGGGTCAACTTGGGGTCGTAGGCGAGGTCGTTGGTCTCGACGTCCGCGATGCCCAGCGCCTCTCTCGTGGCGTCGATGTTGCGCTGGATGTACGGCTCCTCCTTGTTCAGCTCCGCCGGCGAGACTTGGAACCGCTGCACGAACGCCGGGTATATGCCCGCCAGGACGACCGAGGTGACCACCCAGAGCGCTATCGCTATCACCGGCAGAACCCATCCCCTGCGGCGGATGTTGACCAGGAACAGCACAGCCGCGAACAGCGCCACCAGGATCAGGAGCTGCAATGCAGGAAGGGTCGCGTTCACAGCCGTGTAGCCGGCGCCGTCGAATGCGTCACGCTTCTGGAGAGCGAGCTCGAAGCGCTGGAGCCAGTAGTCGGCCGCCTTGACCAGTGCCAGGATCGCAAGGATCACCGAGAGGTGCGCCTTTGCGCTACCGGTGATGCGGTCGCCACGGGCCTGGAAGCGGATCGAACCGTTCAGGTAGTAGAGAACCGATACCAGCAACAGGGTGATCAGGAGGAAGCCGAACAACCAGTCGACCACCAGCGACAGGAACGGCAACTTGAACACGAAGAAGCCGATGTCGACTCCGAACTGCGGATCGTCCACGCCGAAGGATCCTCCGTAGCGGAACAACAGCCAGGTGCGCCACTCCCCCGCGGCTCCGATGCCGGGGACCAGCGCAACGCCGAGGGAAACCACGAACAACAGGAGCCGTTGACGGCCGGCGACCATCGACTGGTAGCGCTCCAACACCTCGTCGTCGAGACTCAACGCGCCCATCGCGGGCGAGAGCTTCTCGGCAACGATCAGGTTCACGAACACGATCGCGAAGAACGCGATAGTCGCAGCCACCGCGAGGCTCACCCGGGCCGACAACAGCGACGTCCACACCTCGCTCAGGCTCAGGTCGTCGAACCAGAGGTAGTCGGTCCAGAACGTAGCGATCGCCCGTAGCGAGAAGGCGAGCGCCACCAGGACCGCTACAACCACCACTGCGATGATTCGGCCGCGCCCGGGACGGCTCTCTCCGCGGGTCCGTCGGGGCATGTCCGATGGGATTCGCACGACGGCAGGTTAGAACGTGGGGGCGACTCCCCGGGCGCGACTAATGGGAGTCGACCTGAACCCGGTCAGGACGAACCCAGCGCGAATTCCGCCGGCACGACGATGCAACGACAGCCCGGATGGGCGGGTGGTCTGGTGTCGCCGGTGGGGAACGCCGCTCCGCAGGGCACCGACCCCTCCAGGGCGTTGTCCTCGGCGTCCGCGCATGGCAACCCACCGTTGTCGACTATCCAGCGCCAGCGGCTCTCGACGGCCACGACCGCGGTGCCTGCCGCGAACCCGCCTGTCGCGAGGTCGCCGGCCAGCTCGTCGACCGACGCGGTTCGCAGGTCGCGGTATGCCGATCGGAGCCGGTCCACGAGCTCCGATGCATCCGCACCCGCCTCGGCATGTGCTTCCAGCAGCTCGCGCAGCTGCGCTCGGCGGATCGAGAGGATCTCACCGATCTGGGAACGCAGCGAATCGATCACCATGGGGTCCCCCGCCGCCTCGGCTACCGGCATCGCGGCACGACCTCCGGGTGATGTGGCGTCGGGCGCTGTGCGGTCGGAAGCCGTGCTGTCGCCGGAAAGCTCGTACCAGAGTGTCGCACCGGCTGCGGCCGCCTCGCGGTAGGCGTCGCCGAGGCGGTCGGAAAACTCCTCGGTCGGGTCCTGTTCGCCGAGAAGGTCCGAGACCTCCACGCGGGACCTCTTGGCGCGCCGCACCTGATCGAGGACGTCGTTCTGCTCGTCGCTCAACAGGCGCTTCAGCGTGCGGCCGAGCAGCTTCACCGCCGGCTCCAGCAGCTCGTCTCGCCTATCGAGCAGTTGTTGCCGATCGAGTGGCCCGCGATCCACGGGCTGTTCGGCGTCCTCACCGGTGAGCGTTGCGGGTTCCGTGGTCACGGTGGCGGTTCGGGCGGTGGCGGACACCGCGCCGGCCTCGCCCCCAGGACCGTGGAGGTCGGCAACTCGGTCCACCGTGGTCGTGGACCCCGAGGAGTCCCGCGCCACCATCAGCTCTGCTGCCACCGAGGACACCCCGACCGATGCGACGGCTCCGGTCAGGACCGACGGGTCTCCGCTCGGTGAATCGTCGCTCTGCGATCCACCGGTCCGCCCACCGGTCTGTGGGTTCCCTGATCCCGACAGCACTGCCACACCGTCATCCGGCTCGGCACCATCAGGTGACGCCTCCTGTGAACGCAACTTCTCGAACAGGTCGTGCACCGACGCCAACGAGGCACTGTCGGACGCATCACCGTCGGCCCCGTCAGCCGGGGCCCCGTCCTCTCCGGCCCCATCGCCGTCGACCCCATCGGGGTCGCCAGGGTCACCCTCGTCGGCTTCGGCCGAAGCTTCGGCGGCCGCATCATCGGTGAGCACATCCTCGAGGGCCGCATCACCGGTGGGAACACCCTCTAGGGCTGCATCCTCGGGAACCGCGTTCAGACGTCCTTCTAGCTCGCGTACCAGCAGCTCGACGTCGTCGGGCACCCCCGCAGCAGCGGCGTCGGCGGCCCGCCTCATCTCGAAGTCGTGATCGGCCAGGATCGAGACCGACCTCTCGATCTCGGACCCCGCGCCGCGGATCACCCGGAGAACCTCCGAACGTGCAGCCTTGGCTGCCTCCACCTTCTGGCGCGCCGCCCTGGTCCGCTCCGCTATGTCGCGCAGCATCTGACGTCGCAGCTCCCTGGCCTCCTCGACCATCTCGCGTCCCTGGCCGCGGGCCTCCTCACCGATGGCTGCAGCCTCGGCCTCTGCCTCCGCGAGGACCTCGGCGGCCTCCCGGCGTGCAGTCTCCAGCTCCTCGCCGGCGAGTGCCCGCGCGCTCTCCAACTCCTCGGACGCGGTCGCACGGATCCCGGAGGCCGCGGCCTCGGCTGCTTCGGTGCGTTCGTCGAGCACCTTGGCCGCTGCCTCGATCATCTCGTCGTGACGCGCACGAGCCTCGGCGGTGAGCTTCGCGGCTGCCTCGTTCGCCTCCGTCGTGGTGCGCTCGGCCTCCTCGCGGGATTCCGAGAGCGTCCGGTCGGCCCGGGCGGTCGCGTCAGCGATCAGCTCGGCGGCCGACCTCTCGGCTTCCTCGCGCAGCCTCGCCGCATCGGCACGGTCCGCTTCCGCCGCAGCGCCCAGTTCCGATGCGGTGCGCTCGACCTCCGCGCGTGAGCGCTCCAACAACTCGTTCGACTCCCGCGCCGCCTGATCGCGCATCTCAGCAGCAGCGTCACGAGCGGCAGCCACGATTCGTACGGTCTCCGCTCCCAGCACCTCGGTGACGCGGGCCTCGTCGAAGCGCTCGGCCTCCTCCAGCTGCTTGGAGAGCTCGGTGATGCGCGCGGCGAGCTTCGCGTCGCGCTCGGCCCAGACCCGCAGCGCGTCGGCGGCGCGGCCGAGCATCGAGCGGACCTCGGTGGGTTCGAACCCCCTGCGGGTCCTACCGAAATCGCTCCCCGAGAGGGCGATCGGATCGAGCTCGGGCGGTTCCGGCAACGCTCCGGTCATGTCCCGGTGCGCCGTCAGGCCCCCCCCTCCGTCGGG
>CAYVYG010000133.1:0-8339 GCA_964454385.1 uncultured Microthrixaceae bacterium | reverse complement strand
CACCTCCGGGGAGGCGTCGAACACCGACGCGGCGAACTCGTCGACGCCTGCGGCTGCGGCGTCGTCGAGAACCCGGTGGAGCCGATCGGCGTTCCACACAGGAGCGTCCCGGGAGAACAACCGGGCCGCCTCGGCACCGAAGACCTCGAGGTAGTCGTAGACGAAGCCCCTCAGGGTATCCGCGGGCGCGTCGAGCCCGAGCACGTAGAAGCACCCGGAGACCAACCTTGGTGGGGTGGCCCTGCCGGCAGCAGACCAGGCGTCACGGGCAGCCTGAGCGGCCTGGTGGATCTCGTCGCCCTGCGCGGTGAGCGAGAACCCGCTTACGCCATCCGCCCAGCGGGCTGCGCGTGCGAGGCCCTTGGGGCCCATAGCGCCCGCCAGCACCTCCAGGCCCGCGAGCCCCCCACCCCGATCGGGCGACCCGGAGGTGGCTGCCGACTCATCGTCGCCATCGGAGGCCACCGTGATCGTGGGGCCGACCGCAGCTGCATCCTCGAAAGGCGGGCGACCACCCAGGAGCGCGGTGATCTCCTCGACGCCCTCGTCGAGACGCGCATGGCGTCGCTCGAAGGGAGCACCGAGTGCCCGGTAGTCGTGCTCGCGCCCACCGACTCCCACCCCTACGGTCAGCCGGTTCCCGCTCAGGACCTGAAGGGTCGCGATCTGCTTGGCTATCAGTGCTGGGGGATGCATGGGGGCGACGATCAGGTTCGCGAACACACGCACCCGTTCGGTCAGCGCGGCTGCTGCGCCGAGGGTCACCATCATCTCGGGGTTCTGGAAGGTGATCCGTTCACCGCAGCTGATCGACGAGAAAGGCCCCGCGTCTGTACCCGAGCTCCATTCGCACAGGGTCGCCCGTGTGAAACCCGGCGCCATCGTGGGCAGTGACAGACCGATCTCCACCAAGGGAATCCTAGCTTCCACCCATGGTTCGCCCTGCCGCCGACCAGCGAGCGACGCGTCGGTCCGCGCAGCTACGCGGCAGGTCGTACCTGACAGGCGATCAGCACCACCCACGCGAAGGACCGTGCAGCCGGAACACGTTCGAAGAGCCACTGGTCGGCACGCTCGAGCCGACGGTGGACAGGAGCGAAGCCACGGGTCCGCAGCAACGGCAAGGACGCCAGGGATGTCAGGTGGTAGTACTCGAGCACGACCTGGTGGAACATGCGACGCATGGCTGCCAGGTCATCCGCCACCAGTGGGTGCTCGTCGGCCGAGCGCTCCGAGGGAGTGAGGCGGCGGTAGAGGTTGATCGCGGGGTTCCGGCCGAGGGGCTCGTAGAACAACGCCTTGCCCCCTGGTGCGAGAGTCCGCTCGATACCCGGCAGCGCCACGTCGAGATCGAGGTGGTGCAGGATGCTCGACCCGATGACGAAGTCGAAGGAGCGGTCCTCGAGGCCGATGCGCTCAGCATTGCCGACACGGAAGTGCTCCGGGTCGATGCCCCTCGAGGAGGCGTGGGACCTGGCGACGTCGATCGCGGCGGGTGAGATGTCGATCGCGGTCACCTCCACACCGCGGTTCCAGAGATCCCACGCAACGCTGTCGGGTCCGCATCCGAGCTCGAGCACCCGTGCTCCGGAGGGGATCTCATCGATCCACTGGTCGAATCGCCGCTGGCTGGGCCGCGCGACCTCGTAGACCGCGCTCGAGCGCCTCGAGCCGTCACCGGAGCCGAACCGCGCGTCGTGGAACTCCTGTTCACGACGCGCACGAGCCTCTGCTTGGGTCTCCATCGCCGTCAACGCTAACAGCCACGCTGAGCGGCTACCGCTCATGTGAAAGCCCCCGACTGCCGATGGACACACATGGAGACCAGCATCGAATCGCCCGCTGAACGTGCTCCGCTCACGGGTCGACGACCCACGGATCACGAGCAGCGGGCACTGCCACGAACTGGGTTTCCCGGCACAGATCGGGCCTCGGGGACCGATCACAGCGCGACGACGGTTCGTCCGCAACGTCGCAGCAACCCGAGTGCCCACGACCACGACGCCGAGCGCCACCGCGCCCGGCTGTTCCGGGCGAACGCTGCCGCGCTGGGGGTGTTGTTGTTCGCGGTCCTGGCGGTCGCTCATCCGAGAGCGGTCATAATCCCCGACGAGGGTCTGTACCTCGCGCAGGCCGACGCGTTGACCGACGGTACTTGGTCGGTCGAACGCCAGGCCCTCGATGTCGACACCGACGGTGAGCTCTCGCGGCTGTTGCCAGAGGCCACCCTCGGTGACCGAGAGGTGCCCTACGCCCGCCACGCGCTCTACCCGTTGGTGCTGACACCGGCGTTCCGACTCGGCGGCTACCTCGGAACGCTCGCGTTGTCGGTGCTCGGGCTCTGGGGTGCGGCGATCAGCGGGGGACTCGTCGCGCGACGTCTCGACCAGCGGTTCGCGATCCCGGCGTTGTGGTTGATCGGAGCGGGCAGCCCGCTGCTGTTCTACGGGTTCGTGACCATGGGCCACAGCCTCGCTGCGGCCGCTGCGGGCTTCGCGTTCCTGGGGCTGACGCAGTGGTTGGACGAGCGCCGGTGGACCGGCCTCGTGTTCGCTCTGCCCGCGCTCGTGCTCACCGTGATGTTGCGCAGCGAGGGAACGATCTACGCCCTGGGGCTCGCGGCGGGAATCGGACTCATCGCAATCGCCGGTGGGGCCCCGGCCACGCGCTCGCCACAGCACGACGGATCCCGGCGGCGACCCGATGTACGGACCTTGTCGACCGCTGGACTGGTCGGTGCGGTGGCTGTCGCCACCTACGTCCTCGACACACGGCTGGATCACGCGATCACCGGCACGGCCGGCTACGGCGTGAACCCCGCCGCCATCGCGACCCGCGCGAGCGCGGATCCGGTCTCCGGGACCTGGGCGTCGCTGGTGCGACCGTTCGCCAACTCCTGGGACTCCGGTTCCCTGTGGGTCACCCTCGTCGCGGTGCTGGTCGTCGCGGCTTCGGCGCTGCTGTTGAGGGGCCCCCGACTCAGGATCCCCGCGCTGGTGCTGCTGGCGGGCGCCGGGATCTCGGCGATCTTGATGCTGGTCGACCCACCATGGCTGGTCACCGGCATGCTGGCGGCATTCCCACTGCTGGCGGCAGGGTTGATCTGGATGCGTCGCCGCGACCTGACCGACCCCCACTTCGGCCCGCTGGTGTACCGGATCGTGATGGTGTCGCTGATCACCGTCGCCGGCCTTGTCGCAACGCTGTACGCCAACGGCGGCGCCGCGGAGTGGGGTGGGCGGTTCTTCCAGATCCTGATCCCGCTGCTCGCGCCGCTGGCGGTGATGGGACTCTCCCGGGCGGCGGCGACCCTGCCGGGCCGACAGCGCCGGGCCGCGGCGGCGTGTGTGGTCCTGGCTACCGCTGCACTTTCGATCAGCGCGCTTCGCGCTCAGGCGACGATCCGTGCCGATGCCTCCGACACCGTCGAGGGAACCATCGAGCATCTCGATTCGGCGTTCCCCGACCGAACGACCCTGGTGATCGCCACCACCATGGAACCGAGCGGCAACTCGAGGCTCTTCTGGGACAACCGGCGCTCCGCGGAGGTGATCACCACCATCGGCATCGAACGGCTCGGCGTCGCGCTACGCGCCGCACAGCGCGCCGGGATCACACGTGCCGTGGTGGTCACCGACGGATCACCCGAGGAGTTCGCCGAGGCCGCCGGTGATGACCTGGAATCGACCGGCTGGGTCGTGATCGACAGCAACACAACCCCCGAGGAGCACTCGCACCTCTACACGGTCGGTGAGCAGTGAGCAGACGTAGGTTGCCGTGGTGCCATCCCGGCATCACGTAGCGACCTGTCGTGTGAGGCGAACGGTCAGGGCGGCGGTCCGAGACCTCCGCCGGAGGTCGGGCAGCTGGCTCCACTGCAGAACTGCCAGCCGGTGACGTCCGCCGCCGCCAGAGCGCCATCGGGGTCCTTGGTCAGCACGGCGCGGGCCACTCCGCGGGGGATCCAGGTACCACCACCGTCGGCGATCTCCGCAACTATCTGCACCTCTCTGGACCCGGGTCCGCAGCAGACGATCCCTACACCTGCTCCCGTATCGGCGATGCTGCCCAGCGAATGGGCCTGAAGGGACCCTTCGACGATCGGATCCGTGTCGACGGTGCCGGTCCAACGAACATCGATGCTCGTACGTGGCATGGTCACATCGCCATGGACCCGGAAGCGGGTGTTGCTCGCGACGTCGTTGGTGATGGTGGCCCTCGAGAACGATCGGGACACGTCGCTGGTGGCGACGAGTCGCAGGTGATCGAACGAGGGCAACGCCAGCCCGGAGGTGTAGCGCGGGTTGCCGGCGATCCACATCCCCCGTTCAGGTCGGATCGACAACTTGAGCGTCGCTCCTTCCAAGAGGCTCATCGGCTGGCCTGCCAGCACCGCGCAGTCGGAGTCCGCCGCTCCGATGATGTCTATGAAGTATGTCCGCGACGATCGCGTGTAGGTCTGGATCTGTTGGCGTTCAACGGTGCAGGATCCGGTCGCCCAGGTGAGCTGCACCCAGGTCTCGCCCCGGACCCCGGCACCGCTGGGAGCCGCGATCTGGTTGTCGCCGCCCACGTTGTCGACCGCCAGGGCCAACGAGGAGATGATGTCCTCGTTCGGATCGAAACCAGCCCCCGCGACGTCGAACTGGGCGATGCTGAGGGGCTGAAGGCTCACGCTCTCGTTGCTCGCGCGGTCACAGATCCAGGGAGGATCCAGCCCCTGCCCGCACGGACCGGGATCGGCATATGTCGACCCCGAACCGTCACCGGTGAGCACGCCAGGGTCTGCATTCGGCCAGGCCACACCCGGCGCGGGAACCGCCGGAGTCGCCTCCGACGATGCGGCGGTCGCGTCGACCTCCTTCGCGTTCAGGCGCATGTGCAGCCCACGCAGGGTCAACTTGATCTGCTCGCCACCCCAGTAGTTCGGATAGGTGAACGCCACGGTCATCTTCGCGCCGTCGAGCACCGACTCCGGTTGGTCCTTGATGCCGGCGCAGCTCGAGAGATCCAGCGTGGTCATGAAACCGGTCGTCCGGCCGGCCGCCTGAGGTGGCACATAGCACAGGGTTGTGGAGCCCTTCGTGATGCGCACTGCCACCGTTCTGTTCGAGACGTGGGCGTTCGGACTCTCGCTGCTGGTCCATGCCAACTCCAGGCTGTCCATGGATGTGTCGCTCGCAGCGGCCAGATCGACCGAGAAGGAAAGCTTGCACGACGACACGACCACAGGGACGCAGTCCGCCGTGCCGACCGCGCTTGCTCCCCCTGATGCTGGTGCGAGAACGTCGGCCACCGACGTGAAGTCGGCGTGCTTGTCTGCGCTCAGGCACGGCAGACGGAAGCAGTGCGTGCCGCTGACAGGGGTGGTCGGGAACGCGATCCCCGAGGGCAGCACCTGGGACTGCACGAGCGCATCGCCGCCGGAAGAGCCGGCACAGATGCTCACGTTTCCGGCGAGGTGTTCGATCGTGGTGCGTCCGGACAGGACAACGCTCGTAGGGGCTGCGGCTGTCGGATCGCAGGCAGCGTCCGGACCGCTGCCGGAGAGATCACCGAACACGAACGCCGAGCTCGCATCGTCGAACACGAGGGCGTGGTCGCCTCCGGAGACGTCGAACCAGTATTCACCGGCGCTGAAGTTGTACACCGTGGAACAGCTCAGGGAGAACAGCGCGTTGAGCGCCGACGTCTCCGCCGGACCGTAGTCACCCGGGCCGAAGGTGAACGTCCCACCCGGGCACCCCGCCGGCACGGACGTCGGGGGATCCCCGGTGGGGCCGCGGGCAACCCCGGTGGCCGTCAGGCCAGAGGCTGCTCCGCCGCACTCGGGCTGGGCGTCGTCGTCGACCACCGCGGTGCGTGCCGCATCCCCGTCGGCGAACACCGGCGAGAGCATCCCGCACTGCAACCCGGTGCCCGGGTGTCCTGCTGCACCCTGCTGGTAGCTGCCGCGCACATCGATCGCGCCCTCGGCGTCGGGAGCCTCCAGCAGCGCTGCTGCGCCGGAGCGCACTGCCATGTTGCCATTGAAACGCAGCGCCTCCTCACCGTTGTGGAGCAGTGTCGGCGACAACGCTGCGCCCGGTGGCACCACCGGCGGGTCGAGTGCCGATGACCAGTTCCATGCGGTCCAGTCGGTCCATCGATCCCAACCCGGTACCTCTGCATAGTCGTCACCGACGAGCTGCACGGTCTCAGCGGACCCGGCTCCGGAACCCAGAACCTCGTCGCAGTCCACCCGCACCGTCGTGTCGTCGTGGGTGGCGGTCGTTCCCGCATCGAATTCGATCTGGTCGAGCTCCGGCGTGGCTGCGAGGAAGGGCGCGCACGGATCGAGCTGCGCCGAGGCGTTGTAGCCGGCCCGCACCCTCGTCAGCGAGGTCTCGAGTGCCCCGTCGACCGCTCGTTGTTCCGCGGCGAGGCGCTGCTGGGCGATCGCAGCGCGATGGGTTGCGAAGGAGAGCGACAGCAGCGCAGTGATCAACAACAAACCGACGGCCATGGCCGCCAGCACGACACCCAGCACGTAGCCTGCCTGGCCGCGTGAGCGTGGGTTGAAACGACCTCCGAGCAGGGCGCACCACGAGAAGCGTTCCGGGGGAACCAGGGCGATCATGGCCTGACCACCGTGGGCGAGTACGGCCCCCAGGATCCTGACACGAACAGCCGGTGCCGCGCAGTGACCGCACATCGCGCGTACGCGGTCGCGAGCGAGGGTGCCTCGCTGACGGCGATCTCGTAGTCGACGGGTCCGAGCGGGGAGGTGCAGCCCGGTGCCGCGTTCACTTCGAGGTGAACCTGGTACTTCTCCGCCCCGGGCACCGCCGCCCAGTTGTAGGTGTTGGATGCGAAAGAACCTGCTGGCGGTGGTTGCAGCGTGCCGGCGATCGCGACCGCGTTCACCACCTGGGTCGCCGCACCGTCGTCGTCGGTGACCGTCAGGGCCACCGGATACGATCCGGGATGGGTGAAGGTCTGGTCCGGGGTGCGCAGAGAGCTGGTCCAGTTCTCGAAGAATCCGAAGTTCCAGTTCCACGACACGATCGCGTGCTCGTCACTCGAACCACCGGGATCGAAGCTGCGCAACGACGGGGCCGCGCCCGAACCAGTCACGCTGAAACCCGCCACCGGTGCAGCGTTGAGCCGCAAGCTCCTCGTGGACTCCGTGCCTCCGTCGTCGGGAACGACTGCGATCGTCCAGTCGCCTGCGTCTCCGTCGGCGAAGGCGTGCGAGAACGTCGCGTCGGTGGAGCTCTGAACAACCGTCGCACCGCGGCGGAGCTCCCAGGTGAACGGCGGGTCCATGACGGTCGAGAACTCGACCGTCACAGCCGGCCTCCCAGGTCCCACGGTACCGGCCCGCGGTGCACGAGCGGGGGTGTGTGCGGTGTTGACGAGCGTACCTCCGAGCTCTCCGTCGGTTGCGATCGTGATGTCTCCGGCCGGTTCGGGATCCGAACCGTCGGGGGCCTTCAGGCGGATCGCGATCCGCTCGACCGTGCTGGCACCCAGTGAGTCGGTGACGGTCAGGGTAACCTCGCGGGTGCCGAGGGTGGCCGTGGGGAGGAACTGCACGCTTGGCGAAGGCCCCGACAGCGTCGAGTGCGCCGAGTCGACACCGTCACCGAACTGCCAGGAGTAGCCGAGTGGGTTGTCTCCCTCGGGGTCCGCTGTGCCCGTGGTGTCGAACGCGAAGGTCGCCTCGTTGCCCTGCCCCTGGACCGAACCCTCCGATGGGGACACCGATGCTCTCACGCTGGGGGCCACGTTGCGGACGGTGACCTGGTGCGACTTGGTCGCGGTGTCACCGGCGTCGTCGGTCACCTCGAGGGTCACCCAGTAGGTTCCGAGAGCCGAGAACGTCGCGGCGACCGACGGCTGGTCGGCCGGGGCGGAGAGGGTCACAGAGGGATCGGCTACCGACCACTGCCACGACACGATGGTGCCGTCCAGGTCACTCGATTCGGAGCCGTCCAGCTCGACGACGAAGTTCGGCCGGAAGCCCGATGCCGAGGTTTGGATGATCTTGACCCCAGGTCGGAAGTTGCCGTCGGTCCCGAGGTAGGACGCATCGAGGGTGGCGCGTCGCATGGCCCGTACGTTCACCGGCGCACCGCCTGCGAGCTTCGCGGTGAAGGTGACCTGCGTGCAGTCGGTCTCCGACACCGGTGCACACACGGCCGAGGGTTCCTCACCGGCGGTGGTCACCACGTCGCGCAGCACGTGGGTCTGCTCCTCGACCACATCGGGATCCGCAGTTCGGCACTGGCGGCGCCACACGCTGGTGATGCCGCCGTCGGTGTTGGTGACGTAGAAGGTCCGCAAGGACGACACCG
>CAYVYG010000132.1:0-8389 GCA_964454385.1 uncultured Microthrixaceae bacterium | reverse complement strand
CGGAGAGCCATCACGTCGAGCCGGGCATCCGCGAGGCGCAGGGCGGTCTCCGCCGCGCCAGAGGAGGTCGTCGAGAGCTTGTCGGGCGCACCGAGATACGCGACGACGCGCTTCATCGGAGCATCGCTGGCCGAGAGCATCTCCGCAGCGCGCTCGAGAGCATCCCAGGTCGCGGCGTCACCGTCCGCGATCACCGCCTTGACAGCCGAGCGCACCGACGCCGGATCCGAACTGAGGGACCTCTCGGTGCGAGCACCGAGCTTCGCGGTGCTCACCACCCCAACGCGGCGGATGGGACCCACGCCCGGCAGGATCGTGGCCGCAGCGTCGCCCGAGAGCTGCAGGTTGCCGTTGGACAACCCACGGTCGTTGTCGATCACGACCACCACGTCGGTGGTGGTGTCGGCCGCCTTCGCGTCGATCTCTTCTCCCGAGACGCGCAGCACGGGTTCACCGCCGGGGGCGATACCGGTCGCCGACCACGTCTCGCCGCGTGCGTCGACCGATTCGACGCTCGGCTTCACCGCAGGGGCTGCGGGCTCCTCGACAGGCATGGCCGAGGCCGCAGCGACACCGAAGATCTGGGTGGCCGCCACCACCACAGCGACGAGCAGCCACAGGGCACTCCTGGGTCGTGAGAGGTTCACGCCCTCACCCCTGGGCTGAACATCTCCGGACCGAGCTTGATCCCCAGGTCCGCGAGCTTGGTGGCGAACTTCGGCCGCACGCCGGTCGCCTGGAGCTGTCCCAGGAACCGCCCTGTCTCGTCGACGCCTGCGGAGTGGTCGAACAGGAAGACGTCCTGGAGCGTGATCACGTCACCCTCCATGCCCTGGACCTCCGAGATGTGGGTCACGCGCCTGGTGCCGTCACGCAGCCTCGAGAGTTGGACGATCAGGTCGATCGCCGATGACATCTGCTCGCGGATGGCCCTGACCGGGAGATCGAACCCCGCCATCAGCACGAGGGTCTCCAAACGGGCGAGGGTGTCACGCGGGCTGTTCGCGTGGACGGTGGTGAGCGAGCCGTCGTGGCCGGTGTTCATCGCCTGGAGCATGTCGAGCGCTTCGCCTGACCGGCACTCACCGACCACGATCCGGTCCGGTCTCATCCTCAGGGTGTTCTTGACCAGGTCGCGGATCGTCACCTCGCCGCGACCCTCGACGTTGGGAGGGCGCGATTCGAGGCTCAACACGTGCTCCTGGTGCAACTGGAGCTCCTTCGCGTCCTCGACGGTGACGATGCGCTCGTCGGTCGGGATGAACCCTGACAGCACGTTCAGCATCGTGGTCTTGCCGGTGCCGGTACCACCCGCGACGATCACGTTCAGCTTGCCCACGATGCACGCCTGCAGGAACCGCGCTGCGTGCGCGTTGATCGACCCGTAGCGGATCAGGTCGTCGATGCGCAGCGGATCGGCTGCGAACTTCCGGATCGTGAGGAAGGGACCTCCGATCGCGAGCGGCGCGATCACCGCGTTGACGCGGGACCCGTCGGGCAGACGGGCATCCACCATCGGTGTGGACTCGTCCACGCGGCGACCGATCGCCGAGACGATCTTGTCGATCACCCGCCGCACGTGGTCGTAGTCGATGAACCTGATGGTCTCGTCGAGTGCCAGCTTCCCGTTGCGCTCGACGAAGGTCATGTCCGGGCCGTTGACCATGATCTCGGTGACCGCCTCGTCCTTCAGCAGCCTGTCGATCGGCCCGTAGCCCAGGATGTCGTCCGCGACGTCCTGGATCAGCTTCGCCTTGTCCGCAGCCGACAGCGGTACCCGCTCCGCCGCGATGGCGGCATGGAGCTGGTCGTTGACCTTGCGACGGAGATCGTCCTCCGACAGTCGGCTGTCGAAGAGGATCGGGCCGAGCTCCTCGATCAGCTGCTCGTGGATCCGGTGACGCAGCTCCGCGTTGGCCAACTCCTGACGCGGCCGCTTGTCGCCGACACCACCTCCTGCTTGCCGCGGTGCCGACCCGTTGCCGGCTGCAGATCCACCCCCATGGGCACCACCCGAGCCCGGTGATCCGTCGGCGCGGCCGTTCTGGGCCCCACCCCGGGGACCCAACCCAGGTGCGGATCTGTCCTGGGATGGGACGCCGTTCATGCCGCCATCGGAGCCTCCGGGGCCTGCGCCGGCTCCCGGAGCGGTGATCGGAGCCGTCGACGGAGCTGAGTGGGCCTGATCGGGTGGAAGGAACGGGCTGGGTGGCGAATCCGCGGACGGAGGTGGTGCGAAGGCGCCCATGGCAGCCGACGCGGCCCTTGGAGCGAGACCGGAGGCAGCGCCTCCGACGGGTGTCGGCGCGCCGGCAGTGCCTCCGGCAGGTGGGGACCCGGAGGCAACCGCAGGGGGCGCGAACGCGCCGGTACCGCCGGCGGGGAGGCTCGACGTATCCGGGTGCTGGCCGGCGGGGAGCCGGGAGCCACCATCGGCTGGCGGATCCCCCTCGGGTTCGTGGTCCGGGTCGGGTCGACGGTACACGGGCATGTCAGGTCCTCCTCGCGATCTCAGCGCTTCTTCTTCGTCTGGCGGGGCAGCACCATGTCCGCCATCTCCTCGATGGCTTTCGTGACCGCCGCCTTCGGAGCGAAGTCCACCACCGGTTCGCCCTTGTTGACCGACTGCGGAACCGCGATGTCGCTCGGGATCAGTGCCGCGGCCTTCATCCCGAGGGTCTTCTCGACCTCGCCCACCTCGAGCTTCACCTTCGAGTTCGCCCTGTTGAGCACCAGGTGGAGCTTCTCGGTGGGTGTCTCCAACAACCGGAGGGTCTGCAACCCGATCTTGACGTTCTTGATGTTCGGTATGTCCATTCCCGCCACCAGCAGGACCTCATCGGAGACATCGACCAGGCCGAGCACCACGTCGTTGAAGTACGCCGGGGTGTCGACCACGACGTACTGGCAGAAGCTGCGCAGCATGTCCACGATCACCGTCATGTCGTGGGCAGTGACCTGGTCGGCGAAGGCGGGCTCGAGAGGCGCCGGTAGCACCCGCAGGCCGCTCGGTTCGTGGGTGACCAACAGGTTGTCGAGCATCGGGGGATCCAGGCGGTCGAGAGCGGAGACCGCGTCCACGATCGTGTGGCTCGGTGCGAGCTTGAGCATCACCGCGACATCACCGAACTGGAGGTCGGCGTCGACCAGGGCCACGGGTAGTTCGCTGCGCCGGGCGAGCGTGGTCGCCAGCGATGTGGCCAGCACGGATTTGCCCGAGCCGCCTTTGGTCGAGAACACCGAGTAGACCTTCCCGTTCACGGTCTCCAGCTCATCGACAGCCGCTGTGGCCGGGGGTGCCGCTGCCACGGGTGCCGCTTCGAGGGAGATCGCGACCCTCTGGACCGCATGCGCCAGGGCTCCGGCTTCGCCACCGAGCGCCAACACGTCACGCACCCCGGCCCGCAGCGCCTGCTGGAGGAGGCTGGTGCTCAGCTCGGCGACCACCAGGACCGACGCCATGTACGGGTACTGCTGGTTGACCCGCTCGATCATCCCGAGTGTGTCCGCTCCGGTGCAGGAGGGCCCGAGCACCGCGACGACCGGCATCGCCCCGGTGAGACGCGAAGTCAGCTCCTCGAGCGTGTTGAACGGCGTCACGCCCTCACCGAGCAGCGAGATGATCCGCTCGCGGGTCGCCACGTCGAACTCCACGACCGCGACCGACACTCCGGAGTTGACCCGGGGCGCCCTGGCCGCAGCGGTCACCGGCGTCGGATCGCTCGGGTGTGCCGACGCTGCACCCGGATGGGCTTCGCCGGTGGTCACGGTCTCGCTCACTGCCCGGGGTTCTCGTCCTGGTAGATGTCCCGTCCCTCCATGCCCGGCAGAGCGGGAACTGCGGGAAGCACCTCGATGGGTCGGATCTCGTAGTCTGGCGGCACCAGGACCGCATAGAGCTCGGCCGTGCGCACCGAGGCGAGCAGAGCGGCCTGCTCCGGGGGCATCTGCACGGTGAGGAACGTCGAGAGGTTCTGGGACTCGCCTGCCTCGGCGGTCTCACCCTCTGGGGTTTCCTTGGCCACCGCGGTTCCCGCATCGGTGCCGACCGCGAACACCTTCACCGCCTGGAACGCGAACCCGGCGGGCTTGGGGAACTGGACCCCACCCGGGCCGATCGTGAGCGTTCCGCTGCTCTCGGACGCGGCACCGGTGTCACCCTCCTCGCCGTCGGAGGCCGGTGCAGCATCGGTCACCGAGTCGAAGCTGACGAGCAGGTTCACCAGGTCTCCCGGCTGGATCAACCCACCACTGACCGAGGCGCTGTCAACGTTGACCGTGATCGCGACGTTGCCGGGGTCGAGTCCGGCCGAACGCGAACCGGTGAGGTCCTGGATGCCGGCGAACATCGGCGAGGTGACCACCTCGCCACCGCTGAGGTCGATCGCGGCGACCTGTCCCTCGATGTCAGCGAGACGCTGCACCGCGTTCGCCGGAACGTCCTTGCGGGCACGTTCGGCCACCGCGAGGTTGCCCTCGGCGATCTCGGCGGATGCCTGGGCGCCCTTGGCAACCGGCGCCGACGCGACGACCACCGGCACCAGCTCGCTGTCCTCGTCGACGCGGTTCTCCACTCCTCTCACGTAGTTGAGTGTCAGGAACGCTGCCAGGCCGCCCAGCAGCAACGCTCCGATGAGGATCATGGTCCGACGTGAACTCACTTGTGTCTCCGTGCTCAGGGGCTGTCGCACAGAAGGCCGGCGCGGGGCGCGGCTTCCGCATGTCAGTACGTTCGACCACTTCGAGGACCTCCTTTAGGGTTCGCGGCTGTTTTGGCAGCGACGCGCGGAACCGAGGTGAACAGCCCGGAGGCCACTTCGCGCCGGCCGCGTTCGGGCCGGGAGACGCAGGGCTCAGGACAGCCCGAAGCTCGCCATCGCCTGGGTGACCGGTGAGTACACCGCAGGGTCGATGGCGACGTTGATGCACGACGGCAGTCCCGAGGCGAGTGCCCGGTCGATCGCGCCGCGCAGCTCGCCGGCGTCGTCGACGAACTCGCCGTGACCACCGAGCGCCCTGACCACCTCGTGGTAGGGCCGAACACCCAGGTCCACACCGACGTGCTGGTCATAGCCGAACATCAGGCCCTGGCCGTGGCGTGACATCCCCCAGGAGCCGTCGTTGCCGACGATGCACACGATGGGCAGCCCGTGGCGTACCGCCGTGTCGAACTCCATCGCGTTGAGCCCGAACGAGCCGTCGCCCTCGAGCAGGAACACCGGGTGCTCGGGCCGCGCGAGCTTCGCGGCCAGCGCGAACGGGATGCCGATCCCGAGACAACCGAGGTAGGTGCTGATCGACAGCAGCCGGCCCGGGCCCCGGGCGGTGAACGCCATGGTCGACCAGGTCATCACGTCGCCGCCGTCGGAAACGAGGGTTGCCTCCGGGCCCGCAGCGTCCTCGATGGCGCGGACCACCTGGAACGGGTGGGCCGGTTTGTCCGGGTGCTCGGCGTGGCTGTCGATCAGCGCAGCACGGTTGCGCGCCGCGGCTGCCCGGAGCTGGTCGCCCCAGGCGGCGCGGGCGGCGGAGATCCCGCCCTCCCAGCCCCGAGCGAGCATCTCGCAGAACACTCTTGCGTCCGACACGACGTTGTGGGTGCCGGCCAGGTTGCGGCCGGTCTCGGCCGGGTCGATGTCGACTCTGATCACGGTCTTGCCTGCCAGGAACGCGCCGTTGAGCAGGGTGAAACCGATGCGGGCCCCGATGACCACCACCACGTCGGCCATCATCGCCTCTCCGAAGGCGGTGCCGAAGGGCAGGGTGGGGCCGAAGGACCACTCGTGGGTGTCGGGCAGCACACCGCGACCCGCGTTGATGGAGAACACCGGGAGCCCGACGGTCTCGGCGAGCTCGGCGAGCGCAGCACCCGCCCGTGACCAATGCCCGCCGCTGCCCACGATCGCGACCGGTCGTTCCGCAGCGGCGAGGACCCCGGCGACGGCGTCGAGAGCATCGGGGTCGGGCCCGGGAGCCACTGGTTCGACTGCCGCGGAGACCTGCGCGTCCTCGGGAGCCTCCTTGGAGACGACATCGAGAGGGAGCTCGAGGTAGACCGGTCCTGGACGGCCGTTGCGCGCCTCCGCGAGGCCCATGGCCGCGTACTCGCCAGATCGTGCCGCAGTGGTGCAGACCCGGGACCACTTGGTGACCGGCCTGACCATCTCCAGCTGGTTGAGGTCCTGAAGAGGCCATGTGTCGGCGTGCGCGAGCGGCCGAGCGCCGGCCAGGAGCATCATCGGACTCAGCGACATGTAGGCGTTTGCAAGCCCGGTGACGGCATCGGAGAGCCCCGGACCGGCGGTTACCGCGGCCACGCCGGTCTCACCGGTGGCAAGTGCCCAACCCTCGGCCATGTGGGCGGCGGCCTGCTCGTGGCGGGTGTCCACGATGCGTATGCCTTCGTTCTGGCACCCGTACAGGATCGAGTCGATGTGGCCTCCGTGAAGGCAGAACAGGTTCTGCACACCTGATGCGGCGAGGGTCTTGGCGACGAGACGGCCGCCGTCGTGCCTGTCGTACATGTGGTACTCCGATCGACCTCGAGAAGTTGGATACGGTCGTTACCAAATCCGTGCTAGACAGTACCACATACGGGCACCACCGAGAGCCGAGCCACGGGAGACCTGACCTTGGACGACACGATCACCACCGAGGACCGCTATCGACAGCGGTTCTCCTACGACACGGTTACCTGGGGGTCGCACTGCGCCAACTGCATCGCGACGTGTTCCTACCGCGTCTACACGAGCGACGGTCGGGTGCGCTTCGAGGAGCAGTCCGGCACCTTCGGTCCGGTGGAGTCGGGTGTGCCCGACCGCAATCCGATGGGATGCCAGAAAGGGTCGGCGTGGAGCGCCCAGATCGACTCGCCCGACCGGGTGACACACCCGATGCGCCGCGTCGGTCCCCGTGGATCGGGGCACTGGGAGCGCATCTCGTGGGACGAGGCCAACACGATGGTGGCCGACGCCATCCTGGACGCCATAGAGGAATCCGGTCCCGAGGCGGTGCTGGTCGACGAGGGACCCGAGGGCGGGATGCTGACCATCGGTGGCTACATGCGCTTCGCGAACACCATCGGCGCCGTGTCGATCGACGGCAACGCGACGGTGAACGACGTACCCGCCGGACACGTCCTCACCTTCGGTTCGATGGCCGTGGGCTCCTCGGCCGAGGACACGTTCCGCTCCGATGTCGTCCTCATCTGGCACACCAACCCGGCCTACACCCGCATCCCGGTGTTCCACTACCTGACCGAGGCGCGGTATCGGGGAGCCGAGATCGTGCTGATCGCGCCCGACTTCAGCCCCTCGGCTCCCCACGCGGACTACTTCGTGCCGGTGGTGCCCGGTGGCGACGCCGCCCTCGGCCTCGCGATGTGCCAGGTGATCGTCGAGGAGGACCTGATCGACGAGGAGTTCGTCCGGGTCCAGACCGACCTGTCGCTGCTGGTGCGCACCGACACCGGCGAGCTCCTCCGCGAGAACCATCTGCGCTCCGGTGGACGCAGCCACCGGTTCCATGTGTGGAACGCCGACGCGGAGACGGTCGAGCTGGTCGCCGAGGACCGACTCGGCTTCGACGCCGACGTGCCGCTGCGTGGCCGGTTCGAGGTCCAACTGCGCGACGGGACGAAGGTCGATGTGGTGCCCGCGTTCGAGCTCCTCGTCGCGCGGCTCGCGGAGTACACCCCGGAGCTCGCCAGCGAGCACTGCGGAGTCAACCCCGAGACCATCCGCATGCTGGCGCGCAAGGCTGCTGCGGGACGCACCAAGATCTGGGAGGGCTTCGACACCGCCAAGCACTACCACGGCGACCTGATGGAGCGGGCGATGGACCTGCTGCTCGCTCTCACGGGCAACTGGGGCCGGCCCGGCCGGGGCCTCGACACACTGGTCGGCTGGCCCTTCGAGGGTGCGTACCTGATCGAGATGAAGGACCGTGCGGGGATCGAGGCCGCCGACCGGCTCCACGAACGGGTGCGGGGCGTCGCCGAGATGCTGATGACCGACCGCGACCCCGACGGTCTGGGTTTCTACCCGGCGATGGCGTTCCAGCAGTTCATGCACCTCGCCGCTCTGCAGGGGTCCACCACTCCACCGTTCTTCTTCTGGTGGAACCACTGCGGATACAAGGAGATCTTCGAGACCGCGGAGTGGGGGGCGAGCCCGAGGCCCTTCGGGGAGTATGTCGAAGAGGCGCTCGCGGACTGGTCGCCGCTGATCCGCCCCGCCGCCGACCAGACGCCGCGCGTGCTGTTGGAGGTCGGGACGAACGCCTTGCGCCGCACCCGTGGCGGCGGCCGCACGCTGCTGCGCGAGCTGTGGCCCAAGCTGAACCTGATCGTCTCGCTCGACAACCGCATCAACTCCGCCGGGATGCACTC
>CAYVYG010000131.1:0-8404 GCA_964454385.1 uncultured Microthrixaceae bacterium | reverse complement strand
TCTCGTCGGTGACGCTCGACTTGATCGAGGTCGCGAGCACCGCGATCACCACCACGAGTGTCACCCCGACGGTCAGCGCGGCTGCGGTGGCCGCGGTGCGACGGGGGTTGCGGGCCGCGTTCTCCGACGCGAGCCTGGCGGTGACGCTGCCCCGGGCGATCAGGGGCCATGCGAGCGCGCGGCTGGCCGGTCTCGCGAGCAGCGGACCGAGGATCACCGCTATGGACAAGAGGATGCAGAACAGCCCTGCACCCACGAACTGGAGCTCGTTGCCCACCGTGCTGGTCAGGCCCAGGGCGCTGAGCACCACACCGGCGACCACGAACAGGGTGCCCCAGACCTTGCGGGGGGTCGACAGGTCGGCCCGGTCGACCGCGACCTCGGTCATGGCTGCGACCGGGGGTATCCGGGAACCGCGGATGGCGGGGATGACGGCCGAGATTGCGGTGACAGCGATGCCGACCGCGAACGCCATCACCAGGGTGCCCACGCCCGGCATGGCGATGCCGCCCTTCACGCTCACCGTCGTGCCGATGAGGGCCTTGATGGCGGTTGCGAGCAGGGTCCCGCCGATGATGCCGATCACCGAGGCGATGAGCCCCACCAGCACCGCCTCCACGAGGGTGGCCACGACCACCTGGGCACGGCGTGCACCGATCGCTCGCAACAGGGCGGTCTCCCGGGTGCGCTGCGCGACGATGATCGAGAACGTGTTGTAGATGATGAACGAAGCCACCACGAGCGCGATCACGCCGAACACCGTGACCACCGTGGTGAGGATCCCCACGAACTGGGCGATCTGGTCGCTGTTCTCGGTGGTCCACTGTTCGCCGGTGATGACCTGCATCTCGGGCACGACCTCGGCGACTGATCCCGCCAGGTCGGTCTGCGAGACGCCCTCGTCGGCGCCCACAGCGACGTAGCTGTACTGCCCGGGGCTTCCCGCGAGCTCCTGGGCCACCGGATCGGTGAAGTAGAGCGCCTTGACGCCCGAGACCTGGTCCCCTGCGTCTCCGAGGCCGAGCAGGCCGACCAGCTCGAACTCGCGGTTCTCCTTCTGGCCGACGACCCCCACGGTGTCGCCGAGCTCGTAACCTGCCCCCTCGGCGGTGGAGAACTCGATTGCGATCTCGTCGTCGGACTCAGGACCCCTGCCCTCGACGACCCTGCCGGGCCGGATCGAATCGTCGAAGAAGTTGTAGACCAGCGTCGGTGGACCGAAGCCGCTGCTGATCACCTTTCCGTCGGTACCGACGAGCTGCACCGTCGGCGACTCGATCACGCCGTAGGCGGCGCGGACGCCCTCGGCGTCACGCACGCGGTCGACGACCTCGGCATCCACCGGTGGGCGGAACTCCCCGAACGCGGTCTCCTGCACGTCGGGCGATCGCACCACAGCGTCGTAGCCCTTGTACACATCGGTGACGAGGCTGTCGATGGAGTCGTCGAGCACCCCGCCGAGCACCTGGGTGCCGCTGAGGAACGCGATCCCGAGGATGACCGCGATGCCCGTGGTGACCAGCCGGCGCTTGCGCGCCATGAGGTCCTTGAACGCGACCCGCAACACGTCGGTCAGTCCCCGAGGTGCTTCATGTAGTCGAGGACCGCCTCCGCGGTGGGTGAGGCCATCTCGTCGACGATGCGCCCGTCGACCAGGAACACCGCCCGGTCCGCCCATCCGGCAGCGATCGGGTCGTGGGTGACCATCACGATCGTCTGGCCGAGCTCGTCGACCGCGGCGCGCATGAACTCGAGGATCTCGGCTCCCGAGCGCGAATCGAGGTTGCCTGTCGGTTCGTCGGCGAAGATGATCTCGGGCCTTCCGGCGAGCGCCCGGGCGACCGCGACGCGCTGTTGCTGGCCGCCGGAGAGCTCGCTAGGGCGGTGGTCGAGCCGATCACCGAGGCCGACGGTCCGTACCACCTGGTCGACCCATTCGCGATCTGGTTTGCGGCCCGCGAGGTCGGCGGGAAGCGTGATGTTCTCGCCAGCGGTGAGCGTCGGGATCAGGTTGAACGCCTGGAACACGAAACCGACGGTGTCACGTCGCAGTGCGGTGAGCTTGGCGTCGTCGAGGGTGTCGAGGTAGGTGTCGCCGATGAACACCCGACCCGCGCTCAGGCGGTCGAGACCGGCCAGGCAGTGCATGAGTGTCGACTTGCCAGAACCCGAGGGGCCCATGATGGCAGTGAACCGTGCACGTTCGAAGTTCACGGTCACGCCGTCGAGGGCGTGGACCACCGACTCCCCGTCCCCGTAGTCCTTGCGCGCGTCGACGGCTCCGGCCGCGACCGCGCGCTCGGGCGCCGTGATGGTGGGGGTGGGATTGCTCACCGGGGATCCTCCGAGTCTGGAATCAGACGTGTGCTGCAAAGCTAGCGGTAACGGCGTCGTTGCGCCGTTCCCGATATGGCCATGAGGGCATTGGAGCCGAGCGGAGGGAGTCGTTCCACAAGTAGTCGCTCAGTGCTCGGGAGGACGTTCTCCCGGCGGTGGCGCTCCGGTCGGCGCCCACACCAGATCCGCCAGCGGGGGCAGCGACGCGACCGCCCAGCGGGTCCAGCACCGCAGGTCGTCCCAACGGATCTTGCGCGCCATCGACAGCATGCGCCGTGCATCACCGTGGCGATGCAACCTCGCGGCGGCCAATCCCGCTGTCGTGGCGTAGCGGGCCAGCAGCTCGGGAGCCGGGATCGGTGAGCCGCCGAGTGTGGCCAACGCGTCGTTGGCCCAGCGCAGGTGCTTCTCGTCCGGCGATCCATCCCCTGTCACGGGCGCCTCGTACCAGTCGAGCAGTGGCTCCGGTGTGCACAGCGGACGCGCGTCGGCACCGCGGGCCCGTCTCGCGATCACGGCTCCGGGGCGGGTGTGGTGGGGGCCCGGAGGCACCTCGGTGGTCGAGTGGTCCCAATGGTGCTGGACCCCGGCGCAGCACACGACCTCGGCGCCGGTACCGTCTGCGAGTCGCCCGACGCGAGCAAGCCACTGGGGCCGGGCCACGGTGTCCGCGTCGATCATCGTCACCCAGTCGCCTCGCGCGGCCCGCAGGCCGGTGGCACGCGCCGAGCCCAGGTCGGTCGCGTGGGCGATGCGGACCCGTTCGTCTGCCACCAGTCGGATCGCGTCGAGGGTTTCGTCGGTCGATGCTGCGTCGACCACCACGAGCTCCACGTCAGCGAAGGTCTGTCCGAGCACACCGACCAGCGCGCATCCCACGCTTTCGGCCTGGTTGCGTACAGGCAGTACGACGCTGAACCTCGGAGCCATCGGTCACATTCTCGTTTCCCGCGGGCCACCGTTCGCGGATCGTCTTGCAGGTGGGTCCGCCGATCGACCGGCGCCGGTGCGCAGGGAAGCTCAGCGCCCGTCGAGAGCCGTCATCCGGTAGATGGTGACCGGGCCCGACCGGGCTGTCTCGTCGAGGTCCACCTCGTCTGCGAGGTGCGCCCGGGACCAGAGGTGGCCGTAGCGCGGCGGGCGGTCTATCCAGACCAGGCATGCGGCGTCGGCGTCATCGGAGCCCGTCCCGCGCGCAGGGCCGCCTCCACGCGTTCCCAGCGTCGCGAGGAGGTCATCCAGGTCGTCGGTGGTGGCGCTCGATTCGAGCGCGGTGCGTCGCGGGCTCCACTGCGCCTCGACACGCGGGTAAAGGGCGTTGGGCAGGTTGGAGTAGGTGTCACAACCGTCGACCGCGTCGAGCACCGGATCAGCGCGGATCTCGCGGAACTCCTCGGAGTTGTAGTTCCCCTCGAAGAACGGATCACCGGTCGCGAAGGACACCGCGGTGAACACACCCACCGCCACGTTCGCGACCGCCCAGATGCGTGCCACCGTGACAGCCCGGCGGGACCAGGTGTGACCGCCCGGCGTGTCCAGCTCGTGGAGGTGCGCGAGCAGCACCAGCCCCAGGACCACCAGCGAGAAGTAGGCGGGGTTCAACAGCCGCAGCTCCAACCGGTTGAGCGCGGTGCTCGAGCGGACATAGACCATGTAGGCGAGGTATCCGAAGGCCTGTACCGCCAGCAGTCCGCTGGGGGATCCGACCCAGGTGACCATGCGCCGCAACGTGGTGTCCGCGGCGCCCGTTCGTGGAGCAGCGGTGAGCACCCGGTATCCGATCCAGGCCGCGACGGCCAGCACGATCGCCCCGATCACCGCCCAGAACCGAAGGGCGTCGGACGCCACACCCGGCAGCAGCCACTGGCCCATCGTCGCCACCACGTCGAACGCGTTGGCGAGCGGACCGCGGGCCGACGGGGTGCGCTCACCTGTGAAGGTGCCGTCGAGGCTGTGGTTTCGCAGCATCCACACCACCGGTAGGACCGTGCCGATCGCCCCGTAGACGATGGCGCTGGTGACGCGAGCGGCGAACCGGCGGCGCAGGTCCAACAGCAGCCACCCGCAGCCGAGCGCCAGCAGATAGAGCGATACGTAGCGCAGGCCGAACCCGACCCACACGGTCACACCCGCGAGGGCGATCCAACGCGGCTGCAGCGTGTCGTGGAACGCGATCAGGCAGCGGAGCCACACCATCACCGCCACCGCGAACCCCAGGTCGGTCATCAACAGGTGCCCGAACCCCACCGTGGAGGAGCCCGCTGCCATCACGATCGTTCCCAGCACCACGAGATGGCGGTCGGCTACCAAGCGCGCCAGGAGTCCGTGTCCCACGTACACCACAGCCGCCGCGGTCACCATGTTGAGCATGACTGCAGCGCCAGGGGTGTCGAGTGGTGTGAGCCAGGCCACGAACGCCATCAGGGCCGACCACAGCGGTGGCCAGATCGTCAACGGATCTTCCAGGAAGTAACCCAAGCCGTCACCGGCCAGCAGCGAGTCGGCGATGGCCCGATAGCCGACCCCGTCGTCACCCATCGCAATGCCCCCGATGTTGGCGAGCATGACGAGTCCGGCCGAACAGGCCGCCAACGCGAACACCCAGGGTGGGGTGTGGCCTACGGGTCGGCGGAGAGCGTCGGCCCCGGGTCGGGATGCGGGTTCCCCCGGGCTCGAGTCGGGCGCCGCCCCAGCGGCCCCGGCGCCCGTCGTGGTCATCCAGACAGTGTCTGCGGTCACGACGTTCCGCACAAGTCCGCCCCCGTTGCGGTCGCGGTGCGCGAGCCCCGTCGGGCTGTCCATGATCGCCATGGTCCCAGGCGTGACATCGCTCACAATTGCAAGCAAATCCATTGACTCCAGCTAGCGGCGCTTGCTACAGTTAGCACGAGCCACGAGAGCAGGCAGCAGGACAGCCGGCAGGGCTGATCCGAGCACCTCTGGTTCCGTACGCCGCCAATCGACAACCACCGGCCGTCCACCCGGC
Organism: uncultured Microthrixaceae bacterium; assembly: GCA_964454385.1. Lineage (GTDB taxonomy): Bacteria > Actinomycetota > Acidimicrobiia > Acidimicrobiales > Microtrichaceae > JAMLGJ01. The sequence continues at coordinate 3,081 of CAYVYG010000131.1, read as the reverse complement.
CGAGAATCAGGAGTCCACCATGAGCACACAGGTCATCGACCGTGTCAGTGAAGTCCAGGAGCAGATCATCGAGCTGCTCGCCAGCGTGAAAGAGCCAGTCACCCAGGCTGTCGACAGCGTCGTCTCCCTGGTGACAGAGCGTGTGGACGTGCCGGCCATCCCCTTCGGTTCGGAGATCCCCACTCCAAAGGAGATCATCGACAACCAGGCCAAGTTCGCCACCAAGGTCGTCAACACCAACAAGTCGGTTGCGCTCAGCGCGGCGCGTGCGGCTGCACCGCTGACCGATTCCCTGCTCGACCGCAAGCCGGCGGGCAAGGCGGCCACCTCGAAGTCGAACACAGCCTCGAAGAGCGCTGCCTGAGAATCGGGAACACCGGCGTCCTGCATCCAGGGCGTCACAACTGAACGACCCGGGTGAGCCGCCCCCCTCGGCCGCACCGGGTTCGCAGACCCACCGTCGTTCCCCCGCGACGGCAGGGTCCGAGACGGAGGGCCTCAGCGCCCTCCGTCTCCGCGTTCGGGTGCTCGTTGTCGGCCCCCGGGGCTATCTGCCGATGCTGCGTGGTGCTGTGATCGAACGGAGGTCGATCCGAGACCCACGTGCTGGTCGAGCTCGAGTTGGAGGGCCTCTCTCAATGTGTGCAGGTCGGGTAGCGCTTCGGGATCCGCGACGACCGTGATCGTCAGCGTGCCGGCATAGGACAGGACCGCGAAGGCGACGCTGACGTTGCCCGAGATCCCGGCCAGCGGCAGCACATCGGTGATGCGCCCACCCATGAACCCGAGCTGTTCGTCGGGCCCACGGAGGTTGGTGACGAAGCTGTTGACGAGCCTCTGGCTGTTGGTGAACCATCCGAACAATCCGACGTGGGCCAGAGCGCGGAAGACCGGCAAGATGAGACCGGCCGAGGCGCCACGTGGCGCGGCTCTGAGGCGGGCGCCCCTCGACGCTATCACCCGTACGCGTTCGGTGCGGTTGGCGAGACACGGAAGCTCGATGGGACCCACGCCGACCTGGTTGCCGAGCTCGGCGGCGCTCGTTGAGCGACGTCTCGAGACCGGGACCGACACCACGAAGCGGTCCACGGCCTCTCCCCGCGATTCCAACAGGGATCGCAGCGCACCGCTGACAGCGGACAACACGACATCGTTGACCGACGCTCCCAGACTGTGCGCGACGGCCTTGAGGTCTGCCAGGTCCGCGGTTGTCACCGCCAGCTGCCGAGCCGGTCCGGTGGGGCGGTTGAGAGAGCTCCGCGGAACCTTGGTGCCGCCGGTGGCGCTCAACTCCTCGATCGCGCGACGTATCCGCTCGGGGAGCCGGGCCAGGCCGGCCATGCTCCTGAGTCGCTCCCCCAGAGCGTCGAGGGCGATGGCGGTGAGCGTCGGTTCCGGTTCGGGGAACGCGGGTGGCTCAGGAACGGCCGCTCCATCGACTAGGCCGGCAAGCACCGCCAGACCGCCGATCCCGTCGGTGAGAACATGATGGAAGACCATGACCAGCGCGATGGAGTCGCGGTCGATCGGAACAAACCTCGCAGCCCACAGCGGCCGATCGGCCGGCAACCGTGACGTGAGCAGTTGCGCTGCGATCCGGAGCACGGATTCCAGGTCGCGCACCGCTGCGGGCTCGGAGGTCACGTGATCCGCGATGTCGAAGTCCTGATCATCCACCCAGATCGGTCGTCCGAGCCCGGGCGGCAGCCTGCGAAGGCGTTGCCGGAGCCGCGGGATCCCAGCGATCCGCTCGGCCATGAGCGTCCGTGCGCTGTCGGGATCGAATCCATCGGCGGTGTCGATCAGCAGTACGGCGCCGACTTGAGAGGGCACAGGACCGACATCGGTGACCAGCGACGTCACGTCCTCGGCGGACGCCCGCGAGATCCTGTCTCGACTGATCGACATCCACCCACCTCCGTCGAGCGCCGCGCGCCGGTCACGAATCCAGTGGCGCCCTGTGGAGCTCTAATGGTCGCGACGACATGAGGATACTGGAAGCGCGACCTCGCGGTCGGCTCCGGCCGCCCCGCGCCGGGCCCTGCTCGGCGTGGACCAGCCTCAGCGGCCCGAGATGTTCTTGTAGCGGCGGTGCTTGCGTCGCAGGAAGGGCGATTCCACGAGCCGCCACGAGAGCTCGGCCAGCGCGAAGCTCAACGCGTACACGATGATCGCCCGGATGACGAAGCCGATCTTGCCGGTCCCGATCGGCCCGATGACGTTCGGAACCTCGTGCCACAGGTACAGCCCGTATGAGCGCTTGCCGACATAGACCAGCAACGGGATCGACATCGCCCGTGCGGCGGGCTTGTCGGGGAAGCAGTGGAGCCATAGGGCGAAGGCGGCCACGCCGAACAGGGCGGTGTTGTACCCGATGCTCGAGAACAGCTCGAACCCCGGGATCCGTCCGCTGCCCAACAGGAACGTGAGCACCAACACGCCGCCTGCGATACCTGTGATGTCGACCCATCTGCGGGAGCGGTCGTCGAGCGGAACGATGCGGCGGCGCAGGATGGCGAGCACGCAGCCCATCACGAGCACGTCGAAGCGCATGATCGAGAAGCGCCACAGGGATTTCGCCCACCACGGGTAGGGGTCCCCGGCGGTGAAGTCGCGGGTGAAGTCGACGTCGTAGAAGCTGGCCGACAGGCGGACAGCCATCCAGAACGCCACGAACACAGCGGCGCCGATCAACAGCCGCCGCTGGTTTCGCATCCGGGAGATGCCCCAGATGAGGGCCATCGGCCAGAAGAAGTAGAACCACTCCTCGACCGACAGCGTCCAGATGTGCAACAGGGCCCGGGGGTGCTCCGGGGCGCCGAAGCCCGCGAAGCCCAACAGGATCTGGTAGGAGTACAGCGCGGCGGAGCCGATCTCGGCGAAGATGCCGGTGACGCCCTCGCGGTACAGCAACGGCGACACCAACAACATGAAGCCCAGGAACGCGTACATCGCGGGGAACAGCCTCAGGATGCGACGGTGGTAGAAGCCGCGCAGGCTGATCCGCTCCTCGCGGTGCTGTTCGTCGAGCAGCAGGTTCGTGATCAGGAACCCCGACAGCACGAAGAACCAGTCGACGGT
>CAYVYG010000130.1:0-8452 GCA_964454385.1 uncultured Microthrixaceae bacterium | reverse complement strand
CCGCGCTCAGGGGCATCGCGACAGTGATCGTCGATGCGATCCACGCGTTGGCTCGCGACAAACGCGGCGCACACCTGGGCCTCACCCTCGAACGGCTCGAAGCACTCTCTGATTCACCGCCGGTGAGGATCGGCCTCTCGGCGACCCAGAAGCCGATGGACACCGTCGCTGCGATGCTGGTCGGTTCGCGCACCCGCGCCGATGGCTCGGCGGACGTCGAGATCGTCGACGTGGGCCACCTCCGTGAGCTCGACCTGGCGCTGGAGCTGCCCGCAGGCGAGCTCGAAGCTGTCATCTCGGCCACCCAGATGGACAGCGTGCTCGACCGGATCGCGCAACTCGTCGAGGATCGGCGCACCACGCTCGTGTTCGTCAACACCCGTCGGGTGGCGGAGCGCCTCGCCCACCAGCTCGGTGAACGCCTGGGTGACGACGCGGTGGCCGCGCACCACGGCAGCCTGAGCCGCGAACGCCGCCAGCGTGTCGAGTCTCGCCTGCGCGCCGGTGATCTGCGCGCCCTCGTTGCCACCGCCTCCCTGGAGCTGGGCATCGACGTCGGTCCGGTCGAGCTGGTCTGCCAGATCGGCTCTCCGCGCTCGATAGCGACCTTCCTGCAACGCGTCGGTCGCTCCAACCACACCCGTGAGGGCGTTCCGACCGGGCGGTTGTTCCCGCTCACCCGCGACGAGCTCGTCGAGAGCACCGCCCTGATGTCGGCGGTCCGTGCCGGGCGACTCGACGCGGTCGAACCGCCGAGGGCGCCGCTCGACATACTCGCCCAACAGATCGTGGCCGAGACCGCGGCCGCCGAGTGGACGACCGACGGTCTCTACGCTCTGGTCAAGAGAGCGCACCACTATCGGGACCTGCCCCGGGAGACCTTCGACGAGGTGATCGACCTGGTCGGTTCGGGCGTGATGACCGGAAGAGGTCCCCGTGGAGCGTACGTGCATCACGATGCGGTGAACGGAGAGCTGCGCGGTCGCAAGGGTGCCCGATTGGCCGCGCTCACCTCCGGAGGTGCGATCCCCGAGCTCGGTGATTTTCGGGTGGTGCTCGAGCCCGACGAGACCTACATCGGAAGCGTCAACGAGGACTGGGCGACCGAGTCGATGGCAGGTGACATCTTCCTGTTGGGCACCCACGCCTGGCAGATCCGCCGGATCAACGCGGGTGAGGTGCGGGTCATCGACGCGCAGGACAAGCCGCCCACGATCCCGTTCTGGTTCGGTGAGGCCCCGGCGCGCACGGTCGAGTTGTCCGCCGAGGTGTCCGAGCTGCGCCGGGAGGTGGACGGATTCCTCGCAGCAGCCGACCCCGATGGCGCCAGGCGCTGGATCGCGGACAACGCCGGTGTCGGTGACGACGCGGCCGCGACCGTGGTCGACTACCTGGCGGCCGGGCGTGCCACGCTCGGGCTCCTGGCGACCCAGGACCACCTGGTGATGGAACGGTTCTTCGACGACGCCGGTGGCATGCAGCTCGTGATCCACTCCCCGTGGGGTGGTCGGATCAACCGTGCGATGGGTTACGCGTTGCGCAAGAAGTTCTGTCGCAGCTTCAACTTCGAGTTGCAGGCCTCTGCGAACGACGACGCGGTGGTGATCTCCCTGGGACCTCACCACAGCTTCCCGCTGAGCGACGTGCCCCGGTTCCTCACGCCGGCCAGCATCTCCGACACCCTCACCCAGGCCGTCCTCGACCAGCCGATCTTCACCTCGCGCTGGCGCTGGAACCTGAACCGCTCGCTGATCGTGTTGCGGTTCCGGGGTGGCCGGCGCAACCCGCCTCCGATCCAGCGCATGGAGGCGGACGACCTGATGGCGGCGCTGTTCCCCGGAGCGGCCGCATGCCAGGAGAACATCACCGGCCCGATCGAGGTGCCCGATCATCCACTGGTGCGCCAGACGGTCCACGACACCCTCACCGAGGGACTCGACGTCGAGGGGCTGTGCGAGCTCTGGCAACGCGTCACCGACGGCTCGGTCGAGTTCCACTTCCGTGACACGACAGAGCCGTCGGTGCTCTCGCACGAGATCCTCACCGCTCGGCCGTACGCCTTCCTCGACGACGGTGAGGCACAGGACCGTCGAACGAACGCGGTTCCGCTGCGGCGCGGACTTCCGGTCGACCCCGGCGAGCTCGGCAGGTTGCAACCCGAGGCCATCGAAGAGGTCCGACGCGAGATAACGCCCACCCCGGAGTCGCCCGACGAGCTCCACGACCTGCTCTGCGGCCTCGTCTTGACCAGCGCGCGTCCCGAGTGGGAGGGGCTCTTCGAGGCTCTTGCCGCGCGCAACAGGGTCGGCCGGGTACCGGCGACCGACGGCGCACCCGAGCGCTGGCACACCGCGGAGAACGCAACCGAGGTCGGAGTGCTGCTCACCGACCGTCCGGTCGAAGGCCTCGAACCCGAGAGCGTCGCGAGCGACGTGGTGCGGGGACACCTCGAGTTGCACAGCCCGATCACCGCAACGGCGCTCGCCGAGGTGACGGGCCTTGCCCGCTCGAAGATCGCGATCGGCCTGGCCGACCTCGAGGCGTCGGGCTTCGCCCTGCAGGGTGAGTACAGCTCCGGGGCCTCTGAGGCGTCCGGCCATCCCGACTCAGCGGGCCACGACGAGCCCGAGTGGTGTTCGAGGCGCCTTCTGGCGCGCATGCACAGCTACTCGCGCCGCAACCGCCGACGTGAGATCGAACCTGTCAGCCCCGAGGCGCTGGTGCGGTTCTGGCTGCGCTGGCAGCACGTGGCGCCCGGTTCGAAGGTGCGCGGGCGAGCGGGCCTCGAATCCGTGATCGGTCAGCTCCAGGGTGCCTCGGTGGCGCTGGGTGCTCTCGAACCCGAGGTGGTCGCCTCGCGGTTGTCGGATTACGACCCACGCTGGTTGGACGAGCTGACCCTCAGCGGAGAGGTCATCTGGGGGCGTCTCGACCCGCCGAGCGAACCCGACCCGAACCGCCGGGGCGCAGCAGCGTCGCGGGCAACCCCGGTCACGCTTGCGTTCCGCGAGGACCTCGCCTGGTTGACGAGCGCCATGCGAGGAGGCGAACCGGTGCGGGCTCCCGAGCTCGGTGCAGTGGCCGAGATCGTCGAGGTCCTCGGATCGAAGGGTGCGCTCTTCGCAGGAGAGATCGCAGCGGCGACCGGTCGGATGCCGAGCGAGGTCGAGGATGCCCTCTGGGATGCGGTCGCGAGGGGGCTCGTCACCAGCGACGGTTTCGCTGCGATCCGGGCACTGGGTCGCGGCGAGCGCCGAACCGGCCGTCGTCCTGGCCGGGGGCGCGCGGCCGGAGTCTCGCGGTTGCGCCGGGGAGGCCGCGCGCAGGGTCGTGCCGCAGGCCGCTGGTCGTTGCTCGAAGCGCATCCGGATCCACGGCGCGCCGCGGAGCCGATCGATCCTGACGACCTGGCCGAGGCCTGGGCCGACCAGCTGCTCGCCCGTTGGGGAGTGGTCTTCTACGACATCGCGGCGCACGAAGCGGCGCCGGTGCGCTGGCGTGATCTCCAGTGGGCGCTGCGCCGGATGGAGGACAGGGGCCTGGTCCGCGGCGGTCGGTTCGTGAACGGCTTCAGCGGAGAGCAGTTCGCTCTTCCGGCCGCGGTCGACGCGCTGAAGCAGCTGAGACGCGTCGAGCCCGACGGCCGGACCGTTACGCTCAGCGCAGCCGATCCCCTGAACGTGACCGGTGTGATACTGCCCGGGGAGCGGGTCCCCTCCCGTTGCAGCGAGCGGGTGACAATGCCCTTGTGACGATGTTTGACATCCTGCGTAGAGGGGTGTCACCTTGACCCGGTGGCAGTGGGCGATCAGGGATCAGTGACCCCCGGGGACGGGTCCGCGCGGGACATCGCAGCGCGAACCGCGGTGCCCGGATCGCCCGCGGTGCCGGGGCCGACCGGGGTGCCGCGATCGACCGGGGTGCCGGGGCCGACCGGGGTGGCCGAACCGACCGGGATGCCGGGATCGCCCGCGGCCTCGAGGCCGATCGGTGCGGACCGCCTGGCCTACGTGGATGTCATGCGCACCGTGGCAGTGCTGCGGGTCGTGGTGAACCACGCGCTGCCGTGGGGCTGGCTCAAGTGGTTCGAGTCACTGCCCGTGATGTTCTTCGTGTCGGGGACGCTGGTCGGGCGCAGCCTGAGGACCCGTCCGTGGAGAGCGGTCTTCTGGGGTCGGCTCAACCGGTTGGCCGTTCCGACCGCTGTGTACCTCGCCTTCGCCGTGGTGATGAAGCTGACCGGGTGGCTCGCCGGCACCGACACCCACCTCTGGTACATATGGACCTTCCTCGGCTTCGTGGCGCTGAGCGGGGTCTACCGTTGGTTGGTCCAGCGTGCTGCGCTGGTGACGATGGCAGTGATGGGTCTCCTGGTGGTCGTGTTGACCATCACCGACAACAACCTGCCCGCGATCGGCATGGCCTACCAGATGGCCTGGGTCGCCGGCATGATCTGGGCCGACCGCGACTGCGAGGTCCCATCACGCTCGTTCCTGGTGTCCACCGCGGTCATCGGTGCCGGCGTCTCGGTTGCCTCGGTCGCCTACTGGCTGGGGCTCGCGACCCCGATCGACTCACCTGCGGGTCCCGGTCAGGTGACCCCGAGCCAGCTCGGCATCGCGATGGCCGGTCTCGGAGCGGCGTGGCTGGCGATCGGCATGCTCGCACGCCACCAGCTCGAGGCGTCGATGCACGTGCGCGGGCTGGGAACCTTCATCCGCTACCTGAACCGTCGCCTGCTGACGATCTACCTGTGGCACCTTCCCGCGACCGTGTTCGGTCGCGACCTGGCAGAGGATCTCGGACTCGCGGGGTTCTGGTCCGCGGCCTTCGTGCTCGGGGTCACCTTCGCGCTCACCGCCGCTGCCACCGTCCTGTTGGGGGGCTTGGAGGACCGTGCGTCGGCGGCGTCCAAGCGAGTGAAAGCGCGCGCGGAGGCAACATCGTAAGTTCCGCTGCGGGACCGGTGCGGTGCGCTCCGGTCACACCCCATCGGACCTGCGGCCCCATGTTCGCCGGTGCAACAGGGCTAGCCTGCCCGGATGCGACGTGAACCGACTCCGATCGTGTTGTCCGTCCTGGCGGCGCTGCTGCTTGTCGTCTCGAGTGGTTGCAGCTCCGGTGACGAGGACTCCGGGTCCGCCGGTGGCGCCGACGACACGTCGACCACGACCGAGGCGGATGCGGGCTCGACCACCACGAGCGCGCCGCAGGACCTGCCCACCGTGCTCGTGACCAACGACGACGGAGTCGGAGCCGAGGGGATCGATGCCCTTGTGAACGCGCTGGAGGACCGCGGCGACGTGGAGGTGGTGGTGGTCGCCCCCCTCGAGAACCAGTCCGGCTCGGGTGGCAGGACCACAGACGGCGAGTTGTCGGTGACAGACGCCGAGACGATCTCGGGCCATCCGGCCAAGGCTGTCGACGGCTTTCCGGCGGATTCGGTCGTCTGGGCTCTCGGCGAGGGAGGTATCGAGGCGGACCTGGTGATCTCGGGGATCAACGCTGGACAGAACATCGGCCCGCTGGTGGACCTCTCGGGCACGGTCGGCGCGGCCCGCCAGGCGGTGCAGATGGGCGTCCCGGCGGTGGCCACGAGCCAGGGTGCGGGCGAGCCCGTCGACTTCCCGAGCGGGGTGCAGGCCACGATGAGCTGGTTGGACGACAACATCGACGTCGTGGTCGCCGGTGAGCTCGGAACCGACGAGGTCACCAACATCAACGTACCGACGTGTCAGACCGGGGAGATCCGGGGAGAGGTGGAGGTTCCGTTGGCGGTCGACAACCAGGCCGACCTCACCAAGGTCGACTGCAACGGCACCGCGGAACCCACCGATGACGTGACTGCCTTTCTGAACGGGTGGATCGCGATCACCGAAGTGGCGCCGACGGGCTCTGTGACCGACTAGCGCTTGCCCCCCGGCGAACTGTCCGCTCTGGGACCACACCGGCGGCACTCTCACCGGACAGTTCGCCGGGGAGCGGGTCGCACCCACCGGACAGATCGCACCCGCGGGCGTCCTGGGCGGCTCGTCGAAATCCTTCAGTGGTGCCCCCAGTAGGCCGAATACCTCAGCATGTTCTTCGAGGCGCGCATCGGTGACCGGTTCGAGAGCCAGGGGTTGGACGTCGTGTGGATCCCCCGCGGCGCTGATTCCACCCAGGGTCCCGACACGAAGTGGATCAAGGCCCTGCGTGGCGGTACCCGGGAGCGCGATGTGCTCCAGCGTGAACGCGCCGGCAAGCGCCGCCGTTCCAAGCGCAAGGACCTCAACGGTCGTCTGTACAACGTCTCGGTCAGCGGCGCAGGCGTCGTGGCCGAGAGCAACGATCGCTGCAGCGTGGGCTCGGGTGTGACCGTCGAGTTGGAGGCGGGCAACTACTTCGACGCCCGGATCCGCCGCATCGAGGAGGTGGAGGAGTCGGGCTCCGCCTATTACGGACTCGAGTACATCTTCGTGAGCGACGAGTACAAGGCGTGGCTGCACGAGGTCCACATCGCGCACAGGGGTCTACACGCGATGACGCCCGCCACGATGCTCGACCACGGCGGGCTCCGCGCTGGTGCAGAGCGCAGCGAGAGAGAGGCCGAGGAGTTCTCCACTGGCAGAGCCCGGACAGAGCCGGACGAGGAGGAGCTCGCCAGACGTCACCGGCGGTGCCGGGAGCTGGCGACGGCCTTCCTGCCGGATCCGGTGTTCGAGGTGTCAGCCGACGGGAGTCGCGTTCAGCTCCCGTACCGCATTGCGGACACGACCGAGGACCCGGATCGCCCCTATGACCTTCCATATCACGAGGACGCAGCCACCCCACCTGCGGGCATGCCCGCGGATGTTGGCTCTGACAACGGTGCGGACCCTGGCGTGGAAACTGCTCCGGATGCGGCCGACGACACGCCGGCTACCTCGGTGACCGACCCGAGAGGGGGTGCTTCTCGGCGTCGGCGTCGGGCATCTGCTACGAAGTCCACCGGCGAGTCGGTCGGAGGCTAGAGCGTCGCAGCGATGCGGTCGGGCCGCGCGAGGCTGACCAGGAACCGTCCAGCCGCATCTGTCCAGGAGTCCTCGGTCACCAAGCCTGCCTCGGCGAGCTCGCCGCGGACCTGTTCGGATGTGAACTTGGTGCTTATCTCGGTGCGGATGTGATCGCCCGCTGCGAAACGCACGTCGATCCCGCCCAGCGCCTCGAGGTGAACCGATTGCTCGCTTCGAGCCACCAGGTGCATCTCGATGCGTGAGTCGGTGTCGTTCCATGTCGCCCGGTGCTCGAATCCGCCGGGGTCGAAGTCGGCGAGAAGCTCGTGGTTCATCACCGACAGCGCGTTCAGATTGAACCGGGCAGTGATGCCATGCCGGTCGTCATAGGCGGGAACGAGCTCGTCGGGCGCCTTGACGAGATCGGTTCCCAGGAGGAACCAGTCGTCGCAATCCAGGTTCGCGGCGACGTCAGCGAGGAACCCCTTGCGCTGGTGGGGTTCCATGTTCCCGATCGTCGACCCGAGGAACGCGAGCACGCACACGCCACTGGTCGGCAACGAACCGAGGTGTTCGTTGAAGTCGCCGACCACGGCGTGGACCCTGAGCCCGCGCCGTTCGGTCGCGATCTGCTCCGATGCCCTGCGGAGGACCTCCTCGGAGCAGTCGAAGGGAGCGAAGGTGGTGAGGGTTCCGGCCGACTCGCCCGCATCCAACAGCAGGGAAGTCTTCTCCGAGGTTCCCGAACCGAGCTCCGCGAGGGTCTGCATTCCGGTGCGGCGCGCGATCTCACCCGCATGCGCTGTGAGGATCTCCCGTTCCGCCTCGGTTGGGTAGTACTCCTCCAGCCGGGTGATCTGATCGAACAGCTCGGATCCGCACGCGTCGTAGAACCAAACCGGCGGGATCCACGGTGGGTCGTCGCGGAGCCCCCGTAGCGTCTGCTCGGCGAGGTGGGTGGCCCAGGCCGACTGGTCGAGTCGGACGTCCACCTTCACGCGTGAAGCAACGGGATCCGCTGGTGGATCCTCAGTCCTGGTCATGGGCGAGCCTCACTCCGCTGAAAGCCCAGCGGGCTCCGGATGGGAAGAAGTTGCGATAGGTGACGCGCTCGTGGCCGCGGGAGGTGCCATAGGAGGACCCGCGCAGCACCTGTTGGTCGACCATGAACTTGCCGTTGTACTCGCCGACCGCTCCCGGTGCGGGCCGGAACCCCGGGTAGGCGACATACGGCGAGCAGGTCCACTGCCACAGAACCCCGAAGAACTGCGGGTCGTGCTCCGGGTCCGTTGGCCGGTCATCGGCACCTGTGGGGGCCTGACCATGCAGCTCGCGCACCACGGTCTCCCACTCTGCCTCGGTGGGTAGGCGTGCACCGCGCCAGCGGGCGAAGGCATCGGCTTCGTAGTAGGAGATGTTCGCGACTGGTGTGTCGGGGTCGAGCGGGCGTTCCCCCTGCAGGCCGAAGACCCACCAGC
>CAYVYG010000129.1:0-8459 GCA_964454385.1 uncultured Microthrixaceae bacterium | reverse complement strand
TCCTGGGCGGCGACCTCGAGTAGCTCGTTCGCCTCCTGGGCCAGCTCCAAGTCGCTTTGCAACTGCGAAAGCTGCACCTGGATCTCGTTGATAGACGGAGCCGAACCGCCACCAAGACGGCCGGCCAAGTCGTTGAACTGCGCCTCGGCCACCGCGATATCGGCCTGCACACCCTCGAGTGCCTGCTGGGTCGCCTGGTAGTCGGGGTTCGGCTGCTGCTGGCGGGCGGGAAACCCATCAGGTCCCACGACGTCCACGGTCACAGTACGGGGCGTGCTTGCAAGCTGCTCCGTGAGCACCTGCTCTCGCGCACGCAAACCCACGAGCTGGTTGTTGAGCTGATCCAACGACGACGGCGCCGAGGGTGAGAGCGCACCAGACAGCGAGTCAGCAGAGGTATCCACGATTATGTCGTTCGCCGACTTGAAGAACGCGACCGCCTGCGCCTTCTTGGTCACATCTTCCCGTGCCGCCTCGACCTGACCGGTCAAGTAGTCGAGCTCGCGAAGAGAGTTCTCCTTGAACCGCTGCGAGCTCTGGTCGACAGCCACCTCCGCGGTGACATCCGCGATCTGACGCGCCAACTCGGGATCGGGATCCCATGCGGTGATCTCCATGATCCACGACTCGTCGAGCACCACAGCCTCCAGGGAGCCCTGCACCTTGGCTATCGCGGCCTCTTCAGCTGTCGGCGCCTTACCAGTCCCACCAACCTTGAAGAAATTGACGACCTTCGACATGAGACCGAGGCTGGGTTCCTCCCCACCATTGATGGTCTCAACACCGATCCGGTCGACGACCTCCGCAGCCGCCGATTCCGAGAGCGCCAGATTGACCAGCGTGTTGCCCAACGTCTGTTGCTTGGTGATATCGATCCCACCGATGTTGATGCCATCACCCAAGCTCGCGGCCGAATCGGTCGAGCTGTAAGAAGTCTCACCGGTACGGATCAACATGCGCGACACCGACGGGTACTCCGACTTGAACGCGAACGACACCGTGAACGCGACGATCGCGCCGACCAAAGCGAACACCGGCACGCGCCAGTACCCGCCGAGCACCTGTTCCCGTAATGGCTTGCGCCGCTTCGAGGGCGACTCAGCAGACATCTCGTTGCTGTCGAGCTTGTTCATCATCATGTTCTCCGAGCAATCATGTTCTCCGAGCAGCGCCCATGCGCCCCGCTCCACCAACCTCTCTATTCGTCGTAGCTCTCAGAACCAGTTGAACCAGGTTGAGCGTTGCTGCCGCAATGAGCCGAAGCCCCAGCAGGGTGGCGATGGCCCAGCGACGTGGGTCAAATGGACTTGGGTAGTTCGCCTTACGGGCATACAGGTAGGCGCCACGATGGAAGTACCACAACTGGCTCAACGACCAACCACCACGTGCCCCACCTTCATCGTGCACAATACGCGACCGGGGAACACACCACACAGCGCGTCCCGCCACCCAAACACGATGACACAGCTCGGCATCCTCGAAATGCATGAAGAAGTCCCGATCGAAGCCCCCGAGATCCTCGAACTCGGCTCTCGGGATCAACATGGCGGCACCCGAGACCCAGTCCACGGTCCACGGCTCGTCGCCCTCCACGCGATCCGACATCAGGAACCGACGCGACCAGCGGTTGCCCGGGAACCAGCGGGTCAACGGCGAGCGGCGTCCGAACAGACCGGCCGCGGCGGTCGGGAACGCCCGGGTCGTACGACTGTCTCTGCCATCGGGGTACACCAGCTTGGGTGCCACCAGACCAACCGGCTCCCCGGCATGCTCACGCTCATCAGCGAACTCGACCAGGGTGTCGATCGCACCGTTCTGCACGACCGTGTCCGGGTTCAGCACCAGCACGTAGCGCCCGGTAGCCCGCGACACGGCGAGGTTGTGAGATCGGCCGAAGCCGTCGTTGCGGCCAACCTCGATGACGCGGGTGCCGGGGTGCCGCGCACGGACGGCCTCGACGACGCCGTCGGTCGATGCGTTGTCCGCGACGATCACTTCGATCGTTGCGCGCTGGGCGCCGTCGGTGAGGCTGTCGAGGCACTTCAGCACCAGGTCCCGGCACTGGTAGGTCACGATCGTCACCGACACATCCGGAACCTGCTCGTAGCCACGACTGACGACCCCGGGCGCTTCGGATCCCATCGGTTCGCCGGGCAGCGGGGTGCCGCCCGGAGCGACCGGGTCCGGCAGCGCTCGGAGCGGCGCGCTCACTCCGCGCCGATCGCCTTCAGGATCATCAGCACCGTCTCTTTGAGGATCCAGAGGTCCAACCGGAAGGACTGACCGATCACGTAGTCGACATCAGCGCGGATCTGCTCATCTATCGTCAGCGTGTTGCGACCCGTGCACGCAGCCAGACAGGTCAGCCCCGGCTTCACCGTGAACTTCACCAACTCCGACGGCTGGTAGTGCTGGATCATCTCCGGGAGCTCCGGCCGCGGACCGATGATGCTCGTGTCACCCTTGATGACGTTGAAGAGGTTCGGCAACTCGTCGAGGGTGGTCTTTCGGATGAGCGCTCCGAGCCGGGTGTTGCGCGGGTCGTTGGCCTGCTTGTAGTACCGGCTCGACAGCTCCGAAGAGTCAAAGGAGTAGTCGTAGAGCTCCGGGAACCGCTCCTTGGCATCGACGTACATCGTGCGGAACTTGTAGAAGGTGAACACCCGCCCGTCGAGACCAACACGCTGCTGGCGGAACACCGCCGGGCCCCGGCTCTCCAAGCGGATCGCCAACGCCAGAACACCGATCACCGGAGCAGCCACGATCAACACGGGCACCGCTATCACCAGATCCAACACCCGCTTGACCAACCGGTACACACGACTTCGGTTCGCGATCACCGCGACATCGAGACCCGCCAACTCGCGCTGAACGTGAGGCTGGATCTCATGGAGCTCAAGGGGAGCACGGACGACGACCCGATCACCGCCATCGTCGAGCACCTCGGTTGGGATCTCCGAGGACCACGCTTCGACCTCGGACTCGCGGAGGTCGTTCAGGATCTCGATGTCCGAGACGACCTCGATGTCCGACAGCACCTGAACCTCGGACCGCCCGGACAGATCGGCTTCTAGGACCTCATCGGGCGCGCCAACACCTTCCCCGAGGACTCCGCGAGTCGTACCACCGGACCAACGGGCGGCATCATCCCGCGGATGACCTGTCCATGAGATCCTCTGCATGCACTGCTCCCTCGTCGCCCTGTGTGCCGGTCCGCCCTTGCGCGAGATCCGTCGCAGCATCCGCATGGTGCAACGCTCCGCGACATGGCCTCTTGCCTCATCTAAAGGTAACTCAGCCTTGTGGAGCATTCAACAGGAAGGTGTGCCCGAAGCCCGTGGGCGTTCCTACCTACGGAACCAGAAGCAGTTGTGCTTCGGTGTAAGTAGGGTACATCACCACCAGCGGCGCGTCAGGGCCAGTAGACGGCCCCGACCTCGTCAGTCGCTGCGGCGCGCCCTCCGACAAGGGCCAGACCTGTTCCATCGACGCCGATCCGAGCCGCGGTCATCCAGGGCACGCCACCGATCACGTGCCGCGAGAACAGCAGCGTGGATCCGTCATGGGAGAAGTCGGCATTCGAGTTGATCTGGCCGTCGTCGAGCACGGGGTCGACCTCGCCGGAGCCGTCGGCCGGCATCCGGTACAGCCCCCACGGTCCGAACGGGAACGATCCCGAGCAGCGCAACCACACCACGGTCTCGCCATCCGGACTGAGATAGGGGTCGAAGTCGGCCACCCGGTCGAAGGTGAGCCGCTGCTCGGACCCGGTGGTGAGATCCATCCGGAAGACCTCATGGTCCCACCACCAGCAGTCGGAGACATCACGCGGGCACCCGACGAAGAGGATGCTGTCTCCGTCCGGCGACCACGACGGGTCGATGGCCATGACCGACTGACCGAGGGCGTTGCGGCGGTCGGTGACCTGCACCGGGTTCGTCCCGTCCGTGTCGGTCATGTATATCTGCAGATCGGTGGACCCAGCAGACATCACCAGCTTGGTTCCCTCCGGCGACCACTCAGCGTGCGCCTGGCGCGTCCAGCCATAGGAGCCATGAGGGATGAGCTCCCGTTGGTTGCCGCCGTCGGCGTCCATCACCCACAGCGCATTGGTCTCGATGTCGTTCACCGTGGCACCAGGCGACGCCTTGTAGAACAGGATCCGACTCCCATCCGGGCTGGGACGCGCCCAGTTGTGCTCGTGAGCCGGGTCTTCGGTCAGGGCTGTGCGGTCTGTTCCGTCGACCCGCATCCGATGGATCTGATAGGTCGCGGACCCTGACCGCGAGGAGTACACGATGTGGGTGTCCCGGACGGGGTCCGGTGGACCCACGGGCTCGGTCACTGCGGGCACGTCCGGAGTCGCGAGGGTGGACCGCTCAGGAGGGGCCGGCACCGTGGAGCCCTCGCTGGGGATCCTCATCTCCGATCGGCGGGGTGCGCTCGGAACCGAGCCATCGATCGTCGGCGCAGACGCGGAGCAGCCGGCGAGGGCGCACAAGGTGACGGTGAGGACCGCGTATCGGCACAGCAACAGATCCTGCCCTTGGTCTATCGGATGGTCGCCAGTCGGTCTGCCGGCCATCCGCCGGATTCCTGTCACCAACGGGTCGACTCGCTTCGCGCAGAACTTGAGCCCCGATTCCGGCGCTCCGGCCAAGGAGAACGATGGGTGCCCGTGCCGGAGGCACCCTTCGATGCGCCCGTTCAGGGGGACGCGGTCAGGAACACCTCGTCGGAACCGGGAGGGCTCACCCGCGTGGATGGTTCTCCGTCGAAGGAGTTGGAGAACAGAGCGAACCGGTCCCCGAGCCACAGCCGACTGTAGATGAGTTGCTGGCTGTCGGCACTCCAGTTCGCGTAGCCGCCGTGGGCGTCGACCAGTGTCGCGTCGGTCGGTTGGATCTCCCGTCCCAAGCGGAACTTCGCCACGTACAGGCGTGTCTCGAGCACACCTACTTCCATCCAGGAGAGACTCCGCCCGTCCGGTGATACATAGACGTCATTGCCGTTGCGCCCGGGGCCGTCGAACACCACCGAGGTCGTCTTGGCCCGCTCGGCGTCCGCCGGCACCGAGAGGATCTGCATGTCGTCGCAGCTCGGGGTGGCGTCTGGACAGCCGACGAAGATGATCGTGCTGCCGTCGGGTGTGTAGCTCGGATCACTGGAGACACCGCGACCCTGCGCGTCCCGGCGTTCGGTCACCTGGCGGAGATCACCCGTGTCGACGTCCAGCACGAACAACTCGGTCTCACCCTGGTTCAGCAACGGCAGGGGGCCCAACGACGGTGCGTGGCCCAACACCATCACGACGTGCTCACCATCGGGCGCCCAATCAGCATGCCCCTGCAGCGCGCCGTCGGACGGCCATCCCAGTTGGGCGGCGAGGGCCAGCTTCTGTTCGTTGGAGAAGATCCGGCGCACACCGGTCCCATCCACGTTCGCGATCCACAACTCCTGCAGCGCGTACCTGCACGTTTCGCCGGTCTTACCCGTGGGCGAGCGGTAGAACACGAAGCGTCGCCGGTCAGGTGACAACCGGGGCCAGATCTCCTCCTCGCCCGTGTTGACGGCCTCATCGACATCGGGATCGGCGTTGAGGGGGCGACGACCTCCGCCGTCGATGCCCATCACCTCGATATCGAAGTCGGGCCCGGAGTCCCCACAGGGGTTCATCGGTGGATTCCGGGCCGTCGAGACGAGCATCGCGTTCTCCGCGACCGGCTCGACATCCTCGGTGCCGGGCGGCAGCGTCGTGGGGACGCTCGGTTCACTCACCGCGGCCTCCGGCCGGCGTTCGATCGCCTCGCCTGAGGTGGTCCGGTTGGAGGAGACGCGCATCACCACGACGACCGCGATGAACCCGACCACCACAAGTGCCGCGAGCACACCCGCAGTGATGAGGATCGGCCGCAGACACCCCCTGCGTCGTCGTGGCGCGGCCACCGGAGTCTCGGACGGCGCAGGCAGGGCCATCGGGGTATCCTCGCACACCCGGTTCGCTTGACAGCAGCGGTTGGGTGCATCACCATCCTGTTCGGAGCAGGCCAACCAGGTTTGGAGGCGGCGCGCCCTCTGACCGAGGCTGTGGGAGTGGGCGCAGTGGAGGTGACGAGTGAGCCGGCGCCGACTGGGGGTCGAGCAGTGGCATCACAGGGCGACAACGGTGACGCACTCACAGCCGAGCGCCCCAACCAGGCCCGACGAGGTGCCGCCAGCTCCTTTTCGGAGCTGGTGCGGCTCGGCTCGTTCCTGGTCTTCAACCTCGCCGCCTTCCTGCTCATCATCCGCTACCTCCCGAAGAAGGAGATGGGCTGGTACGCACTCGTAAACGTCGTGGTGAACCTGGCCTACATCATGGCCGACCTCCAGATGGAGAAGGTGGCCGTGCGGCGGGTGACCCAGATGGAGGATCCCGAGGAGGTGATCGGCGCCGCCTTCGGCGTGCGGATGGTCGGCTCGGTCCTGGCGACCGCGGCGGTCCAGGTCATCTTCCTGGTCATCGGCCTGGCCAGAGGCGAGATCCTCGGAGACGTGCAGCTCGCCGCGCTGCTCGCATCCAGCCAGTTCTTCGGCGAGACCTTCTTCGTGGTGGGCGCCGTCTTCCAGGCCCAGCTGCGCGCCTACCTCGACGTGGCTCCCCGCCTGATCTACGTCGGGCTGCGCTTCGGGCTCACGCTGGTCCTGCTCGCGCTCGGAGTTCCGTGGTGGGCACTGTTCCTCGCCTGGGTCGGCGGTTACGCGGTCGCCGATGCCCTCGCCTATGCGCTGTTCCGGCTGAAGACCGGTATCCGCCTGCGACCGCGCATCGCCGGCACCAATCTACTCGTCCGGGAAGCTCTGACCCTGGGGGTCGCCGGTCTGCTGGGACTGGCCACCGTGCAGTTCGGGACCATCTATCTCGGCGTGACCGCACCTCCCGCGACCGTCGCCATCTTCAACGCGGCGATCCTGCCCATCCAGTACCTCTCGATGTTCGGCAGCGTCATCGCGATCGTCACGTTTCCGCTGGTCTCGGCTGCCTGGGCACGCCGCGACCTGGCTCGCTTCGGTCGCATCGACGCCACCGCACGCACCGCCATCCTGGCCCTGTTCCTGCCGGTCTCCATCCTGTTGTTCCAGGCGCCACTCGCCGATCTGCTGGAGGTCGCGTTCGGCCCCGGCTACAACAAGGCCGCCGAACCGCTGCAGCTGATGTCGATCGCGCTGATCCTGGCCAGCCTGATGGTCTGGGCCGGGTTCGTGTTCCTCTCGATCGGCCGACCTCGGCT
Source organism: uncultured Microthrixaceae bacterium (assembly GCA_964454385.1). Classification (GTDB taxonomy): domain Bacteria; phylum Actinomycetota; class Acidimicrobiia; order Acidimicrobiales; family Microtrichaceae; genus JAMLGJ01. The sequence goes on along the minus strand of CAYVYG010000129.1, from coordinate 1,188 downwards.
GATCCTGACCGTCAACGCGCTGTGCCTGACGGTGGGCATCGCGGCGTGCCCGCTCGTCGTGCCAAGCTTCGGGCTCCCCGGCCTCGCCGCGGTCGGGATCGGTGCCACCGCGGTGGGCGCTGCCATCGCCGCGCTGCTCCTCGCGAAGTTCGCTCCCTACTCCTTCGACGTCCGCGGCACGATCCGGCTCGCGATCGTCGGCGTGCTGCTGTGGGTGGTCCTCGAGGGGATCCGGACCGTGAGTGACAACTTCGTCGTCCTGGCCGCGGTCACCGCGGTCGTCTACCCTTTGCTGCTGCTCGGCGCCCGGGTGTTCCCGAAGACGTTGGTGGAGGAGCTTCGCACCGCCGAGGTCGCCGGACCGGATCCCGCGCCGGCGACCGTAGGCTGTGAGGAGCCATATGGAGAGCTCCGTGAACCCTTCTGAGCCAGATCCGGTACCCTCCCGAAAGCCGACCTCGGGCGACGACCCCACCACCGCTTCGCCGCAGCACAGCGAGGCGGCGATCCGCGCGTGGCTGATCTCACGGCTCGCGAGGGTGTCGAACCTGGCCGAGAGCGAAATCGATCCGACGGCCCCGTTCAGCACGATGGGTGTCGACTCCGCGGCCGCGGCCGAACTGCTCGCCGGTCTCGAGGTCGAGCTCGGTCGCGAGCTCGACCCGACGGTGGTGTTCAGCTTCGAGACAGCATCGGAACTGGCGGCGTTCCTGGCCACCGGAGCGACCGGGTTGGAGCGTTCGACACGCCGGTCCACCCCCACTGTCGGCCACACCGCCGAGGTGGTCGACCACGAGCCCATCGCGATGGTCGGCATCGGCTGCCGGTTTCCCGCGGCGCGCGGCCCCGAGGCGTACTGGCGGCTCCTCCGGGACGGCTTCGACGCCGTGGGATCGGTCCCCGACGGTCGATGGGAGGACCGGGACCTTCCCGCCGAGCTCCCGCCACAAGTCAGCCGTGGTGGGTTCGTCGACGAGATCGACCTGTTCGACCCGGCGTTCTTCGGCATCTCCCAGCTCGAGGCGGACCGGATGGACCCCCAGCAACGGATGCTTCTCGAGGTGGCTTGGGAGGCCTTCGAGGACGCGGGCATCCGACCCTGTACCATGCGCGGCGCACCAGTTGGGGTGTTCGTCGGGATCTCAACCAACGAGTACGGTCGACGTCAGGCTTCCGCACCCGAGCTGA
>CAYVYG010000128.1:0-8464 GCA_964454385.1 uncultured Microthrixaceae bacterium | reverse complement strand
GGGTTGGAGCCCCGCCGGCTGTTCAGCCATGGTCGTCGCGCCGATCACTGGATGTGGAGCGCGCCACACGGTGACGGCGCCGCAGGGTGTGGACGCACCACAGAGCGAGGACGATCGGTGAGATGATCGAGAGGGCTGCGCCGACCCCGGAGATCGACGACGAGCGAACCGTGACCTGGACCTCCCTGATCTCGAGCGAGCCGTCGGGTGAGGTGAGCTCTATCCTCAACAGCGACGACCCCGGGGCGCGGACCACCACCGGTATCTTCAAGCGGTTCTCGTCCGGCTCCAGGCGGATGTCGCGGACCGCTCCCTCGGGGAACTCGAGACGGGGCGATCGGGTCGTCATGCGAACCGTCACCGGCGTGTCGCCGCGGTTCCGCAGGCGCAGCGGAATCGTCCCCGAGCGCGAGGTCAACACCACCGAGCGCGGCGGCGGTGACTGGATCTCGGCGAGCCGCTCCTCGATGGCGGTGCCGATGTGGCCCCAGATGGCGCTGCGTCCGCCGGCATCAGAATCCACCGCGAGGGTCTGGTCGTTCAGCAGGGTCCACTCCCTGATGGTCGGGTCCGCCGGTCCGGTCATCGATGCGTAGCCGGTGATGCCCGCAGCTGCCTGTCCCCAGCTCCGGAGAACGCCGTCGATGTCGCCGGTCCCGCGCCGGCGCAGGCGGGCGACCGACTCGGCACCCTGGTCGTCAGCGGTCGCGACGCCCGGGGCCTCGAGCGCCAGAGGCGCGTATCCCGACGATGCTGCGGTGCGAGACCGGTATCGCAGCGCCGCGACCAGGGCGCTGAGGGTGTCCTGGTCGATACCGGGTGCCAGAACGACCGCAGCGGAGACCCCCGGGAACGCCTCCGAGCCGGATCGCACCGCGTCGAACCATGAAGCCATCAGGGCGGTGGCACCCCGGTGGGCGCGCAAACCCGGTGGGATGTCGGTGTCCAACAACTGCCGGGTCACCTCCGCGTCATAGCTGCTCACCGTCATACCATCGACGCCCTCCAGCGCGAAGGTTCGCTCACGGGCGGCGGTGTCGTCGTCGTTCCGATCTTCGTCATCGTCGGATCCGGCACCCGATCGCAGCGCCAGGCGGCTCTCCGAGACGAACAGGTGCTTGACACCCAGTCCCGCGAGGTGACGGGCCGCGTCCCGGTCGACGTTGTCGTCGAACATCCAGATCCCCTCTGGTGTTCCACCGGTCACCGAATCGAGGATCGCACTGCCGAGCCCGATCTGGCGGTCGAGCACCGTGGCATCGGAGCGCTCGAGCGCGGCGGTGTCGACCTTCACGTAGGTCTGGGTGGAGAAGGTGAACGAGGTATCGGCGAGGTCCTCCACGAAGGACCGCTCCGCCGGCACGTCACTGCGCTGTAGGGCGAGGATCGTGTTCGGACGCAACGCCACGGTCAGGGGCAGATCGCGATTGGCAGAGAGCAACGACTCCCAGGAGGAGATGGCGAGGCTCTCGTCGGTCGACAGGGTGCTCCGGCCGTCCATGTCGAGAGCCGGAGCACTGTCCAGCGCGGCGAGCAGCTGGACAGCGGTGCGCGCCGGCTGTGCGTCGCGTCCCGTCGGGGGATCGTCGGGGAGGCGGTTGAGGAACACGGTGGCGCTCGTCGGCTCAACATCGTCGGGTGACGCGACCTCGATGGTGACCGGGTGGATCCCGGGTGTCGGCACCAGCTGCCGTTCGCTGTCACCACCACCGGATCGGATGGGTATGCCCACGGTGGCAGTGCCGTTGCGCACCGGTAGCTCCGCGAGCGGTCGTTCCACGGGTGCCTGCAGGTTGCGGGGAGGTCTGCGATCGTCGAGTCGGAGCTCGAACGCCTCTCGCCATGTCGTGTCGCCGCGGCTCAAGCGCTGGTGGATCGTGGTGGTGACCACTGCGTCCGGTGGTAACCCGGCGGTTGAGAAGGCGACCTCGAAGGTTCCATTGGCATCTACCCAGGGGCTCACCGAGGTCACCTGCAGCGTGTCGCGGTGATCCGTCGGATCCGGATCGCCGTGTGGCCCGCTGCGGGCGGAGGCCGTGCTCGGGGGAACGACGGTGAGGATGATCATCGAGACGCCGGCGAGGATCCTCGCGAACGCAACGCTCATCTCGTCATCCCGGAGGTCCACGACAGGACCACCAGGTCGTCGGGGGTCTCGGCGAAGCCGAGCGATTCGTACAGAGCGAGCGCCGGGTGGTTCGTCACCTGGGTGTTGACCAGCACGCGGCGGCAGCGACGGTGCTCGCACCACCGCAGCGCATCGAGGACCAGGGCGGTGGCGACCCCGCGGCGTTGGTGACCGGGATCGGTGGCGAGTCGTTGCAGGAAGCCCGATGTTCCTCCCCGACCGGTGACCGAGTAACCGACTGTCGCCCGGCGGATCTCGGCGACCCTGAACCTGGCCGACGGGGTCGCCTCCCGGGCATCGGCGAGGCCGCGGGCATCGAGTTGCCAGTAGGGCGGGAACGCCAGCCGGTCGATCGCCAGCGCTGCCTCGCGGTCGCTGCGCCTGCCGCGGCGCAGGCTCACCGCGGCGGTGTCACCCCCTGAGCGCTCCGGGGGGATCCGCTCGGCCCAACCAGCCTCGAGGCAGTGCTCGAGAACCACCAAGCGGTCGTCCTCTACGAAGCCGAGGTCGATGAACGGCGCGATCTCGGGTTCCCGCAGCGCGGCGGTGACGACCCTGCGGTATCCGCGGGAGTTGACGACCTCGAGAGCGGCGCGGACATCCTCGGTGGACGGGCTGGGTTGGTCTGCGGGCACCGACAGGAGCGCCACGTCCTGTTGTGCGTGCCAGGGGCTCACGCGGAAGCGCTGCCGGCCGACGGTGATCATCTCGCGGGTCAACATGACCGGTGTCCTCCTGCCCGGCGCAGCGCGGTCCCCCCGATCGTAGTTTCACGTTGCAGGTCGGTCATTCCGGCTGCCCCGGTAGATTCGGTGCCGTGACAGTGCTGTTCTCCTGCGACGAGGTCTTCAGGGCCCACGACACCGGGCCTCTGCACCCCGAGAGGCCCGCACGCATCGACGCGGTGGCAGCCGGGATCCGTGCCCACCACCTGGGTGACCTGCTCCTGAGACTCGAGCCGAGCGCCGCGAGCGACCACGAGCTCACAGCTGTGCACCCGCGGTCCCACATCGCCACCATCGAGCGCTTCGCGTCCGAAGGCGGCGGTCACATCGATGCCGACACCGTGGTCTCCGAGCGTTCGGCGGAGCTGGCGCGTCTCGGGTCGGGAACTCTCCTGGCGGCGGTGCGGCGACTTGCCGAGGGGGTCGCCAGCGGCGCGTTCGTGGCCGTGCGCCCACCCGGTCACCACGCGACGCGCGACGTGGCGCTGGGGTTCTGCCTCTACAACCACGTAGCGGTGAGCGCTGCGGAGCTGGTTGCGCAGGGTTCCAGGGTGGTCGTCATCGACATCGACGCCCACCACGGCAACGGCACCCAGGAGATCTTCTATGACGATCCCCGTGTGCTGTACGTCTCGTGGCACCAGAGCCCTCATTACCCGAACACCGGCCGTGCCACCGAGTGCGGAACCGCGCGGTCGCTCGGGACGACGATCAACGTCCCCCTGCCCCGGGGTGCCACCGGTGAGCACTATCGCTACGCGCTCGAGGTCCTCGTGGCGCCGGCTGTGGAAGCCTTCGAACCGGACTGGATGCTCGTCTCGGCGGGCTTCGACTCCCACCGGGCGGATCCGCTGTGCGACCTGTCGCTGAGCTCCGGTGACATCGCCGACATCACCTCTGACCTGTCGGCCCTCGTGGCCCCGGGGAGGCTGGCGGCGCTGCTCGAGGGCGGATACGACCTCGACGCCCTGGCCGATTGCTCGGCTGCGATGGTCGCGGCGATCGGCGGGGTGAAGCTCCATCCCGAGGCGCCGACCTCCGGTGGCCCCGGCCGCAAGTTCGTGGAGGCGGCGGTCGAGGCGAGGACGAGAGCCCTCGACGAGGGGGTCGCCTGACCCGCCTCCGACCGGGCCGCACTGCTGGGAGCGGGGTCGACCTGGGTTACGATCGCTGCGGTGATCCCCGAGCGTGCCAGACCGATCATCGAGCGCGTGCAGCCGCTGTCCCGCCGGTTCTCCGACGCCGGTTACAAGCTCTACCTGGTCGGTGGCGTCGTGCGCGACCTGTTCGTCCCAGGTGGCGGTGCCGACCACGAAGACCTCGATCTGACGACCGACGCGACCCCTGATGTGGTCAAGGAGCTCGTGGAGCCCTTCGCCCAGGCCCTGTGGACCCAGGGTGAGCGCTTCGGGACCGTCGGAGCGACCATCGGGTGCGACGACGTGGAGATCACCACCCACCGCACCGAGGTATACGACCCCGAGAGCCGCAAACCCACCGTCGTGTTCACCGGAACCGACCTCGAGACCGATCTGTCGCGCCGCGACTTCACGATCAACGCGATGGCGCTCGAGATGAACCTCGACGAGCCGCGGTTGGTCGACCCCTTCGACGGCCTCGGTGATCTGCTGGACAAGCGTCTGCGGACACCGCTCGATCCGATCGTGTCGTTCAACGACGACCCCTTGCGCATGATGCGTGCAGCCAGGTTCATGGCCCGGTTCGACCTGGAGACCGCCCCCGAGCTGTCCGACGCTGTGAGAAGAGGCGCGGACCGGCTCGGGATCGTCTCCGCCGAGCGGGTCCGCGACGAGCTCTGCAAGCTGGTCATGGTCACCGACCCCAGCGCCGGGCTGTGGTTCCTCAACGACACCGGGCTGGCCGAAGTGGTCCTTCCCGAACTGCCGGCGATGCGACTCGAACAGGATCCGGTGCACCGGCACAAGGACGTGCTCGCCCACACGATCGCGGTCGTGCGGCAGTCACCGGTCGAGTTGCGCGTGCGGCTGGCGGCGTTGTTCCACGACGTGGGCAAACCCCGCACGCGGTCCATCGGAGACGGCGGTGTGTCCTTCCACCACCACGACGTGGTCGGGGCGAAGATGACCCGCAAGCGCATGAGGGCGTTGCGGTTCGCGAACGAGCTGACCGACGACGTCTCGCGCCTGGTGTACCTGCACCTTCGGATGCACACCTACGAGCTGGGCTGGACGGATTCGGCGGTGCGCAGGTTCGTGCGGGACGCGGGCCACCTGCTCGATGAGTTGCTGGCGCTCACGCGAGCCGATTGCACAACCCGCAACAAACGGCGCGCGGAGGCCCTGGCGCGCCGGATCGACGAGCTCGAGACGCGGATAGCGCAACTGGCAGAGGCGGAACGTCTGGATTCGATGCGGCCCGACATCGACGGCCGACAGGTCATGGCCCACCTCGGCATCGAAGGCGGTCCAGTAGTGGGCGAGGCACTCGACCACCTGCTCGAGCTGCGAATCGAGCGTGGGCCGCTGGGGAGCGAGGCCGCCTTCGAGGAGCTGGACCGGTGGTGGGAGGCCCGGTGCTGAACAGCGAGCGTCGACGAGCGACGCCGCCGACGAGGATCACCGACGGCGCGCGTGGCATGATCCCGCGGGGCTCGTTGAGCTCCACCGCTCGAACAACTCAACCGCTGCAAGTCGCTGGAGGGTCCACGTGAAGGGAATCGTGGTGGGGATCGATGGGTCCGAGAACTCGCTCGACGCGCTGCGATGGGCGGCGGCGGAGGCCTCGGCGCACGCTTGTGAGCTGCACGTCCTCAGCACCTATTCGACGCCGATCATGAGCACCGGCTACGAGATGGCGGTCGTCGATCCGGCCGACCTCGAAGCGGCGGCAACGGCGGCGATGGAGGCAGCGGTCGACACGGTGCGGCGCGAGGGTCTGCTCGAGGGCGTGAGCGTCGACGTGAGAGCTGTCGAGGGCCACGCCGGAGAGCGACTGATCTCGTTGTCGCGCGACGCTCGACAACTCGTGGTGGGTTCACGCGGCCATGGTGGTTTCATGGGCCTGTTGCTGGGTTCGGTGACGACCTACGTGGTCAACCACGCGGTGTGCCCGGTGACGGTGGTGCGACTGCCGTCCGGTGACCGCTGAGGTGGTCAGGTCCCCTGCTTGCGCGCCCTGAACACGACCGTCGGAGGAACCCATCGGTCCGCCTCGGTCCGGTGTGGCGAGTCGGACTCCTCGAAGGTGACCACCGGTTGCGGCTCGACGAGGGTGTCGACCCTGAAGTTGCTGCGCTGCAGAGCAGTGAAGACCTCGGAGATCTGGTGGATGTGCGCCGTGCCCTCGTCACCGGCGACGAGCCAGGTCGGCGCATCGTCGGTGAACGCCGGACGGCACAACCACGGGGTCGGCGCCTCGTCAGGATCCCAGTCGACCATCAGCGACAGAGGATGCGGAAGCGACATCACCAGCGGGGCCTCGGGCTTGAGCACGCGGTGGAGCTGGCGGAACACCCGTGAGAGGTCCTTGACGCCGCTGAGCGAGTAGACAGCGAGCGCGGCCTCGATGCTGTCGGCCCGCACGAATGCCAGGTCCGCGAGGTCGCTGTGGTGCAACTCGACGCGAACCTCGGCGAGCTCGGCCGCCGCGCGCGCCCTGAGAAGTCGTGCGTTCGAGGGGTCCACCGCGATCACCCGAGCGCCGCAGCGTGCCATGGCCACCGAGGCGCCGCCGGTCCCACAGCCGAGCTCGAGGATCCTTCGACCCTCGGTGGGGCCTATCAGGCGGGCCAGGGGTTCGTGGTCGAGATCCGGCCCGAGGCGGACCTGCGCCGGGCCCCGGTCGTCGCCGTGGGGGAAGCTGCACGGTGGAAGGGACGCTGGCGTCGAGTCCTGTCGCACCAGGGCTGGTCGTGTCGCCAGGTTCCCCGCCGATGGGTGGCGCCGGGGTACGGATCGGGTGGCGGACATGTCCGGAGTCTCGCGGACGCCGACGCCGTGGTGGCGGATCCCGTTACCCTGTGGCCCCGTGGCGTTCCTCCAACCGGACACCGAGGGTCGACAGGGGCCCGTACCCGGCAGCATCGACTACAGGCTCGCGCGCAGACAGCTTCTTCGCAGGCTCCGCGCGGCCGAGGTGTCACGTGGTGAGGTGTGTGACGCCCAGCCGGAGCTGCTGCGGGTGGCCGCCAACCACTCACGGGGGGCGACCGCGCCCTGTCCGGTCTGCGGGGAATCGAACCTGCGGCTCGTGCGCTACGTGTTCGGGCCACGTCTGCCCTCGGGAGGCCGGGTGGTGGAGGACCGGGCTCACCTGGGCAAGCTCGCCGAGCGATACGGTCGTGGGCCGGGCGCCCGGACCTACACCGTCGAGGTCTGTCTCGACTGCCGATGGAACCACCTGATCGAGGTCGTGCCCCTGGATGCCGCCACCGGGGGCCGTCGGTCGGGCTGAGGGATCTGCGAAGCATGGAGCCGGACAGCATCTGAGGATGCTGCCCGGGAACACGGAGCGGGTGACTACCAGAGCGTGCCGGCAGCGGGCAGACTCTTGGCTTAGGGCCGTGATGGTGCGCGCACGGTCATGTGCCTGCCAGAGCGACGGCCACCCGGATCCTCCGGAGTCGACGCGCCGAGGGTCCGACTGCTCCACCGGAGTCCGCCCCGCCTTCATCCCGATCGGTGAACCCCAGCCCTGACAATGCCCTCCAATGCCCCCAAGCCCTCCGGCACCCGCCGGCCGCGCCGGATCCTGTGGCGCGCCCGGAGGGTGTTCTTCGCAGCCGCGGTGGTGATGGTCGTCGCAGCGGGCGGCATCTGGATGGTGCTCAACACGATCGAGCTGCCCGCCGAGGCCGAGCCCATCGAGACCACCTTCGTGTGCGACATCGACGTGGCTCCGGGTGAGTGCGGGTTCGACAACGCCCTGGCTTCGCTCACCGCTGCCGAGGAACGGGTGATCGTCGACTACGACGAGCTGCCCGCGGTGCTGGTCCAGGCCGTGCTCGCCACCGAGGACCGCAACTTCTTCGACCACGGCGGGATCGATCCGGTCGGGATAACCCGCGCGGTGGTGCGCGACCTGATGGGTGACAGCGCTTCGCGTCAGGGCGGCTCGACGATCACCCAGCAGTACGTCAAGACCGTGTACCTGAGCTCGGAGCGCACCCTCGACCGCAAGCTGCGCGAGGCGGTCCTCGCGGTGAAGCTCGAACAGCGTCTCGACAAGCGCGAGATCCTCACCCGCTACCTCAACCAGGTCTACTTCGGTCGGGGTGCCTACGGCGTAGAGGCCGCGTCGCGTGCGTACTTCGGTGTCCCCGTGTCGGACCTGGCGCTCCACCAGGCCGCCTACCTCGCATCATTGATCCGCTCACCGGAGTCAGCCGATGCAACCCAGGACCCCGAGGAGGCCACCCGGCGACGCAACGCGACGCTGAGCGCGATGGTCGATGAGGGCTACATCAGCGAGGCCGAGGCGGCTGAGGCCGGCGAGGTCCCGTGGCACAGCGGCAACGTCGCGCCGGACGGTTCCCCGCAGGTGCCCACCATCCGTGCGCGGACCGACAAGCAGGCCGACTTCAACGACGTGAAGTACTCCGAGATCGGCTCCGAGTACTGGTTGGAGTGGG
>CAYVYG010000127.1:0-8555 GCA_964454385.1 uncultured Microthrixaceae bacterium | reverse complement strand
TATCCGAGGAGATCTGGCTAGGTCTCACCGGCACCGACGACGAACCCGACGACCCGCAACGATCGGTCCACCTCCAGGACTGGCCCGATGTCTCCTCATGGCCACACGACACCGAACTGGTCGCTTCGATGGACCGGATACGCGACGTCTGCTCCGCGGCGTTGTCACTTCGCGAGGACAACCGGCTGCGCGCGCGGCTCCCGCTGCAGCGCCTCACGATCGCGGGAGCCGACGTCGGAGCCCTCGCTGCGATGACCGACCTGGTGCGCGACGAGATCAACGTCAAGGAAGTGGTCCTCTCGGATGATCTCGGCGCGGTCGGGGACTTCGTGCTGCGCCCGAACGCGAAGGTGCTCGGTCCACGACTCGGGTCCGCGGTTCAGGAGGTGCTGCGTGCTGCCCGAAGCGGGGATTGGTCCCGCGACGACCGGGGTCGGGTCGAGGTGGCCGGAACAGTGCTCGATGAGGGTGAGTACGAGCTGGCGCTGCAACCCCGCGATGCGGCGGTGGCCACCGCCCTACCCGGCAACGACATGCTGGTGGAGCTCGACATCACCCTCACCCCCGAGCTCGAATCCGAGGGGATCGCACGCGACGTGATCAGGCTGATCCAACAGGCCCGGAAGGACGCGGGTCTCGAGGTGACCGACCGGATCGTCTGCCATGTGGAGTCCACCGCCGAGGTGACCGAAGCGCTGGCGATACACCGCGACTCCGTCACCGACGCGGTGCTGGCACGCGAGTTGAACATCGCCGAGGGCGTGGACCTCGACGCGCGGGCCGAGGTCGAGGGTCACCCGGTCGCGATCAAGCTCAGACGCGCCTGACGAAGCCCTCCGCCTCCGGTCGCTGCGGGGCCGGAGCGGCCATTCGATCCGCAAGTGCGGGCGAAACGGATTGGTCACCGTTGGAGGGCTCAGCGGTATCCGGTGGTAGCGCATCGCGCAGCACCAGCGCCTCCGCCTCGCGAACGTCGCGGACGTCGGTGATCTCGAGCTGTCGGCCCCGGTCGAACAGCACGACCACGAGCGTGCCCGCCGGCCCCGGTCGCAGCACGACCCCTGTGAGCACCGGGTGCAGCGATTCGACGGCCATCCGATCGGATCGTTGGGCGACCACCAGCAGACGGCGGTCCGTGCGGGTCACCGCCGCTGCTTCGGCACGGACCTTCCCGCACACCAGCGGACCCACCAGCTCCCCGCTCGCCAGGGCCGCGTTCATCGAGTGCAGCACCGCTGCCCAGCGCTGCCGTGTCGTCTCGTCGAGTCGTTCGACCGCCCGGCCCAACCCGACTGGCTGCTCGTGCGCACCGGGAACGGTCCGCTCGGATACAGACGGCGCGCCCGTCGGCCCCCCGACAAACCCCGAAGTGGGAACCTCCTGTGAGGGACCCGCCTGTCCGCCCGCAGGAGAGCTGGTGCCGGCGACCCAACCCTCTGCGGGACCCGCCAGAGGCTGACGGCGGGAGCGGCGACGGGGTCGCCGGTCGGTCGGATCGGTGCGCCGCGATCGTCGCAGCCCTCTCCGTCGCTCTCGCGGAGCTTCGGGCGGGGGCTGCTCCCACAGGTCCCCGGTCGGAGTCGACGGCTCTACCGGTCCGCTCGGCCCGTCGGCGACCGGATCGACACCACCGACAGCCGCCGGCTTCGAGATGTCGGGGTCGCCGGCGGCGCCGTGGTCACCGGTACCGAACAGCTGGTCCCCTAGCAATGCTCCGATGGCGCTCTCCAGTGTCGGTGTGCGTTCGTCTGTGGGCGCGGGTGCAGATGTCGATGTGGCTTCTGCGAGCGGCTGCTCTTCGAGCCCGCCGGCTGGCTCGAACGAGAGCTCGGCGAACACCGCCAGGTCCCCGGCCGCTGCGATTGCGCCGCTCGCTGCGACGACGCCGGAAGGTGCATCGGCCATCGCGTAGAGAGCCACCAGGGCCCGGGCCTCCGGTGAGTCGCCCCGCAGGGTTACGACCGAAGACCCGTCGAGCACCGCGACCGACAACACCTGCCCGATGTGCTCGGGTGGAACCGGCGAGGGGCCATGAACACCGGGGACGTGGGCCGCCGGGTGTGAGGCTGCCAGCGCCGCAGGCAGTGGAGCACCGATGCGCATGGGATCGAACGGCGGTGGCGCGACCGGTGCTGCGGTCGCCGGCGCCCTCCTTACCGGAGCCACAGCGCGCTGCGGAACAGGGGCGCGCTCCGCAACGGCTGCGCGCACCGGAGCATGCTCCGTGCCCAGCTCCAGCACCGCGTCGAGTGGGGGCACGGAGGCCGCCATCCGCGCCGGCAGCCAGGCGGCGAGCACACCCACGACCACCGACGCGGCTGCGATCGCTCCCAGGGTGATGACCGGGACGGTGAAGACCCCGAGACCGAGGGTCCGCAGCAGCACCACAGCCGCGGCAGCGGCTCCTGTTCCTACGGCCACCCCGAGCAACGTGCCGACAGAGGAGAACGAGACCCCCTCGAAGAGCACCATCTTCGACACATCGCGTCGCGAGGCGCCGGCGACCCTCAGCAAGCCGAACTCCCGTCGCCTCTCACCGACCGACAGCACCAGGGTGTTGACCACGCCGACAAGAGCCTGCAAGAGGGTGAACATGAGCATCCACAGCACCACCCGCTCGAAGCCGCGCAGCAGTTCACCGCGCTCACCCACGAACTGCTCGGGGGTCGACACGGCAGGCACCCCGTAGGAAGCCGAGACCTCGCGCACCGCGTCGGCGGTGGAGCTGCGGCCATCGGTGCGCACGAGCGCGAACAGGTCGGGGGTTGCGGGGATCTGGCGGGTCAGCACGTCACCGTCGATCACCACGTCACCCAACAGGCCCGCACCACCGCGGTAGACCGCGGAGACCTCCAGGTCCTCGAAGCCTCCCGAGTAGAACGTGAGCCCCAGCCGGTCACCGACGCCGAGGCCGGTCCGCTCCGCCAGCGAGGCCGATATCCAGCCCGAGGTCTCGGTGATGCCACGCGGCGGATCACCGACGAAACCCGGGTCGACCACCTCGGTCGCGGCATCACCGTCGAGACCGGTCATCCGGACCGCCACGCCGTCGACCGAGCCGCGTCCCAGCTGCCAGGCGCTGACGGCTTCGACACCATCGACGTATGCCAGCTGCTCGGTCAGGTCGGCAGGGAGCCCGCCGCGGGTGAAGGTCTCGGAGTCCACAACCAGATCCGCGGTCACCAGATCGTCCACCGCCCCGTCCACCGACGCGGTGAACGATGCCAGGAACACCGCGAGGCCCGACACCACCGCCACCGCCAGGAGCACTGCAGCCGTGGTCGCAGCGGTGCGACGGGGATTGCGGCGCGAGTCCCGTGCCGCGACCAGGCGCAGCGGAGCCGGTCTGAACGGCAGGATCCGCATCACCGACGAAACCGCAGCGGTGAGGGCCACCCCGACGAAGCCCGCCAGGAAGACCACCGCCGCCGCGCCCAGCGACAGAGCCACGATCAGCCAAGGTTCCGCCGAGGCGATCAGGGCTGCGCCCGCCACGGCGACGGCGACGACCAGCGCCCGTGCAGCCGAGACGCCCACCAGCGAGTGCCGCTTGCGCTGCGGGGGAGGAACCTCCGCGACGGCTTCGATCGGTGGAACCGAACACGCGCTGCGGACCGGCCGCCATGCGGCAGCCACCGTGGCGAGCACTCCCACCAGGGTCGCCAGTCCCGCGGCGGACGGTCCGAGCACCGGACCGGCGGTCGGTACCGCGGTGCCGAGCGAACCGAGGGCCCATTCGATGAACAGCGCTATGAGGACACCGAGGGGGATGCCGACCACGCATGACACCAGCGCCAACACGACGGCCTCGGCGAGAGCCGCCCGCCGCAGCTGTGAGCGGCGGGCACCCACCAGGCGGAACCCGGCGAACATACGTCTGCGCTGTGAGTGCAACAGCGTGAGCGAGTTGGCGACGGTGACCATGCCGACGAACAGCGCCAGGACGCCGAAGGAGGTCACCAGCACCCGCACGAGCGTGAAGCTCCTCGTGAGGCTCTCCTGGGCGTGCAGCGCCGCAGTGCGCCCGTCGACCACCTCTACGGTCGGGGGCACCAGGGAGCGCAGCTGCGCCATCACCGAGTCGACCTCGCCACCCTGCGCGACCCGGATCGCGATCCGGTTGTCGTCAGTGGGTCGGTCGAAGACCCTGCGGGCCTCGTCGGTGGTTAGAGCGACCAGGCTCGAGCCGTCGGATCGACCCGCACCGTCGGTCTCGACGATTCCCGAGACCCTGTAGTCGCCGACGCGCCCCTTGCCGGCGATCCGCACGTCGTCGCCGACACCGGCACCCACCTCCTGCGCGGAGCGGGCGTCGATCACGACCTCGTCGTCGCTGCCGGGCGCGGAGCCGTCGAGGATCTCGAGGTTCGCGACCTGGGGGTCCTCTGGCCAGTTGATCCCAAGGGGTTGCTCGGAGAGCCCCGGCGCGGCGACCGGTTCGCCATCGGGGCCGATGATCAACGCCACGTCCTCGAGGCGGTGCGACACCGACGCGACACCCTCGACCCCCTCGACGGTGGAGGCCAGCTCGGCGGGTATCAGGCGTCGCACCGACTCGATGGAGGATTCGTAGGCGACCTCCCCCTCGAGCACCACGTCGGCATCGTCAGCAGTAGCTGATGCGAGCTGGTCGAGCCCTGCGCCTATGCGGTCGAGCAGGCCGAGGGTACCCGCCAGGTAGCCCACGCCGAGCGCGATGGAGATCCCGGCCAGGAGCAGCTTGCGCCGCTGGCGCAGCAGGGCGCGCAGCACCATGGAAGTCCCGGTCACACGCACCGCGAACGCCCTCGCGCCATGGGCCGAGAGTACTCCCGCAGGGTTGTGGCCGACACCGTGGTCGACCGATCAGGGCCGGAATGCCCAACGCCGGGCCGACCCGACTGGGCACTCGTGCCCAAAGCGAGGGGCGTGACGCCGCCGCGGAGCGCAGTCCGGTCACAGGGGCTCGGTCACACGGGGCCACAACGCGGTGACATGTGGTCACTCGCCGGAAGCAACCGCCATCAACGCCGCCACATCACTCGACAACAGAGCACCCATGCGCCCGTCCGGATCGACCATCAGGGCCCACCAGTTGCGTCCCTCGCCGAGGCGGGCCACCACGGAGCGCACCGACTCCGAACCGTCGACGCGCGGAACCGCCACCAACGGCTCGGCCAGCGACGTCGCCGGCACCACGAGGTGCTGGGCCGGCGGGACCCGCGCCACCGCGTCACGGGTGACCATCGCCTCGGTCGTGCGACGGGGCCCTGATAGGGGCACGAAGGGCGCGCCGGGATGGGCCTCGAACACCGCCTGCACATCGGCCACGGTAGCTCCGGGGCCCAGCGCCGCGGGCAGCTCACGCCGCATCTCGCCCACGGGCATCCCCAGCAGCTCCGGAGCGGGAGCCGAAGCCGCCCACTCGGCTCTCGCGGCCACGAACAGGAACAGCGACAGCGCCAGTATCCACATGCCCGACCAGACCGCGGCCGCGAACGTGATCCACAACGCCACCGCGGCCATGACCGCGGCGAGGATCTGTCCCCAAAGGGCTGCCAGGTGGGTTGCGCGGATCTTCCTGCCCGTGTGGCGCCACAGCACCGCACGGAGGATCCTTCCACCGTCGAGTGGGAACGCCGGTATCAGGTTCGAAACCGCCAGGATCGCGTTGATCCCCGCCAGCCAGGCGAAGAGCCCCACCAGCACATCGGTACCCCCGAAGTGCCAGGTTCCGTAGGCTCCGGCAGCGCAGACCGCAGCGGTCAGAGCGCTCATCGCCGGCCCGGCGAGTGCGATGCGGAACTCCGCTCCGGGATCGGTGGCCTCTCCATCGAGCTTGGCAACCCCACCGAAGAGCCACAGGGTGATACCGAGTACCCGGACGTGGTTCCGCTGTGCCACCCAGCTGTGCCCCAGCTCGTGGGCGACCAGCGATGCCAGGAAACCGGCGACCCCGACCACTCCGGCGAACCAGTACGCGGAGTCCGGATGATCCGGGGCGATCCCGGGCAACGAGATCTCGGCGAGCGAGACGGCCAAAACGATCGCCACGAGGCCCACCCAAAGGTTCACCCCGATGGGTACGCCGAACATCCGGCCGAGGGTCAGGTGTGAGCGCATGGCCCGCCAAGGGTACCCAGCGGATCGGGTCGCTAGGTGTCACCGGTTCGCGGGGTCACCGGCGGCGAGGTCCGTGGTAGAGATGAGCCATGTCCGGTCCGGTGTCGAACGCATCCGAACCAGTCCTGACTGCCTCCGACGAACCCGAACGGTGTGGGATCGTGGTCACCGAGGGTCGCGCTACGCAGGTGGGGGCGATGCCGGTGAATCGTTTGGTGCCGAGGCGGACAAGGCGGCCCGCTCCCCGGCACGGCGCGACACCGACCACGTTGCGGTGGATCTGGCACTCGATCGGGGTGATTCCAACCTCCCGCTCGCCCGGCACCACGAGTACGCCTTGGTCGTGCTCGAGGGTTCGGTGACCGTCGACGGGGCGGATCTGGTGCCGGGTCGGCTCGGCTACCTGGGTGTCGGCCGCGACGAACTGGCTCTCTCCTCCACCGGGACCGCACGGGCGCTGCTGGTCGGAGGCGCTCCGTTTCAGGAGAAGCTGGTGATGTGGTGGAACTACGTAGCCAGGAGCCGGAAAAAGGTCACCGAGGCCCACCGCTCCTGGCTGGAAGACGACGGCCGGTTCGGGTGGCCTCAGCCCTGCCGCGCATCGTGGTAGACGCGCCGCCGTGGTGAGCGGCCTTCAGGCGCCGCGCGGATCCGGGTGACGCTGCCTGTTCAACCGACAGGAGAGCCCCATTTTGGGTGCGCCGCCCTTCGCCTGCATGATTGGACTCTCGTGATGAACAGCACGGATGAACCCCCGCCGTCAGACGTGTCGTCGCTCGTCGACCGGAGAGCCGAACTGCTCGCGGCCTTCCCCGAGGTTGCCCGGGCCTCGCACGGGGCTTCCCCCCGACCGGAGCGACAGGAGCTCACCGCGATCAGCCAGAGCCTGCGCGGGTCGCTGGCCGCAGGTCACCGCGTGAGGTCCCTCGACCTCCGGGGCAGCGCGGAGGACTCCGTCATGGCCCGGAGGCTCGGCGCTGCGGAAGCGGTACACCCCATCGGATCGGAGCGGGACCTCGAGCGCAGGCTGTCGAGGGATCGCCGGGTGATCGTCGTGGAACACCCGGCGCTGCCCGGACGACCCCTGAACGTGCTGTGGGTGGCGCTGTGCCGGGGCATTCCCTCCGTTCTGAGCGAGATCCTCGACCCGCACGCACCGCTCACCGACCCCGGCGATGCGGACACGGCGGTCCTCTACTCGATCTGGAACGCGGAACCAGGGCTCTCGGGAATCGGAAGGGGTTCCGAACTGGTCAGAGGGGCAGCTGAGATCCTGCTCGGAGAACTGCCGCACCTCGCGACGTTGACCACGATGTCGCCGGTCATGGGTCTGCGGGAGCACTGCGGTGCCGATCACCCGCCCGACGATCTCGTTGGCACATGCGCGCGCTACCTCACCAACACCGGTGAGGACGGCAGGTTGGTGGATCCGGTCGCGCGGTTCCACATGGGAAACGGCGCGCGCCTGTGGAGGTTGCTGCCCGGCGCCGACGACTCCGAGCGGGGGCTCGCCCGCTCCTACGGGATCATGGCCAACTACCGGTACTTCCCCGAGGATCTAGCGACGAATCGCGGCCTGCTCGCCCGAGGGACCCCGGCTCTGGGTCACGACCTGGCACAGCTCATCGATCGCTGAGATCCGCAGCGGTTGGCCGATCCGCGGGCCGGTCCATGACGACCAGCGCCGCGGCGAGGCCACCGTCATGGCTGAGCGAGGTCCACGCTGCACCGCTGAAGGGGTGCACGGTCGAATCGATGACGATCCCGGGCACCCCGTCGCCGGTCAGCAGAACCTCGATCGCGCGAAGACGGACCGCCCAGGGTCGCGACGGCGCGCCTGGGCCCGACACCGGCCACTCGTCGATCGGGGACACGAGAAACTCTCCGCGGGCGTGATCGCCCCCGAGGATGCCAGGTACCCGCGCCTGTGGATCCAGGATCCGGCATGCCGCGAGCTTCGCGGCCAACCGCGCGGCGATGGACGGTGCCTCATCAGCGCGTGCCTCCGGACGACGGCGCAACTGCGCGAGCTCGGCCGCGGTGAAGCAGTCCTCGAGCACCGATTGCCCGGCGACGGCCGGCCGGGGCCCGATCATGGCCCTGATCGGATCGACCTCCAGGACCACCCGGACGCGCCGGGGGAACGCTCCCATCAACGCGATCGCGGCAGCGGCGGACCGGGTCCGTACGCGAACAGAGCCGGCCGGAGCCGCAGCTCCGGTCGACCCCGTGCGATCGTCGACTCAGATGGCTCGGACGTTGAGCGCCTCCGGACCCTTGCGCCCGGGACCGACCTCGAACTCGACGGTCTGGCCCTCTTCGAGGGACTTGAAGCCCTCGCCGGCGATGTTGGAGAAGTGGACGAACACGTCGTCCTCACCCTCGCGTGAGATGAAGCCGTAGCCCTTCTCGTTGTTGAAGAACTTGACGGTTCCGGTGGAAACACTCATTGC
>CAYVYG010000126.1:0-8577 GCA_964454385.1 uncultured Microthrixaceae bacterium | reverse complement strand
GACTCCCGAACCCGTGAGCAACCTCGACTACGCACACGTCGCGGAGATCTCCGGACGCTCGATCCACCTGGCACCCGAGGCCATGAACTGCTCGGCCCCCGACACGGGCAACATGGAGGTCCTCGCGCTGTTCGGGTCGCCCGACCAACAACAGCAGTGGCTCCAACCGCTGCTCGCCGGTGAGATCCGCTCGGCGTTCGCGATGACCGAACCCGATGTCGCCTCCTCCGACGCTACGAACATCCAGCTGTCGATCCGCCGCGCCGGCGACGAGTACGTGCTGAACGGCCGCAAGTGGTGGATCTCCGGCGCCGCGTCGCAGCGCTGCGAGATCTTCATCGTGATGGGCAAGACCGACCCCGACGCTCCGCGTCACGTCCAGCAGTCGATGGTGCTCGTGCCCCGTGACACCCCCGGGCTCACGATCGTGCGCGACCTGCCGGTGTTCGGCTACCAGGACCGCGAGGGCCACGTGGAGCTGCGCTTCGAGGACGTCGCGGTCCCCGCGTCGAACCTGATCGGCGAGGAGGGCTCGGGGTTCGCGATAGCCCAGGCCCGCCTCGGTCCGGGGCGCATCCACCACTGCATGCGGTGCATAGGCATCGCGGAGCGTGCTCTCGACGCGATGTGCCGGCGGGTCAGCTCACGTACCGCCTTCGGCAGGCCGCTCGCGGACCAGGGGGTGATCCGCGAGTGGATCGCCGATTCACGCATCGAGATCGAACAGGCTCGTCTGCTGACCCTGAAGGCCGCCTGGTTGATGGACACGGTCGGGACCAAGGGAGCCGCGATCGAGATCTCGGCCATCAAGGTGGTCGCTCCCAGCACCGCGCTGCGCGTGGTCGACCGCGCCATCCAGGCCCACGGCGGTGGCGGTGTGAGCGACGACTTCCCCCTCGCACGCATGTACGCCGGCCTGCGCACCCTGCGCTTCGCGGATGGGCCCGACGAGGTCCATCGCCGTCAGGTCGCTCGCACCGAACTGGCACGCCACGCCGACTGAACCCGCGCCGGCGGGCCCCGTGTGCCGGCCCGGGGGACCACAGGTGCTGGGCTGCACCGCGCAGGGCACTAGGCTCACCCACGGCGTGCCGGGAAGTCTGGTCGGTACCTGGCCCCGCGCCAGGACGTTCCATCGACCCCTGAGAGAACCCTTGTCGTGATCCCGCTGCTGTTGGCCCACCTGGCGGCCTTCGTCGTCTGTGTCGTTCCGGGTCGTCGGAGCGCGCGCTGGGCCCTGCCGCTGGCCTCGGTCGTCACCGCGGGCACCTTCGGGTGGCTGTTGTCCCAGGCTCCGCGGACGCTGCACGGCGACGGCCCGTCTGCCGTGGTGTCCTGGGTCGACTCGCTCGGGTTGTCGGTGTCGTTGCGCCTGGACGGCTTCGGGCTCCTCATGGGGCTGATCGTTTCGGGGATCGGAACGCTGGTCCTGCTCTACTCGGTGTCTTACTTCGGGCGCCGCGACGATCTGGGTCGCCTGGCCGGACTCCTGATCGGTTTCGCCGGAGCGATGCTCGGCATCGTGTGGGCCGAGGGCCTCCTGACCCTGTTCGTGTTCTGGGAGCTCACATCGGTCGCCTCGTTCCTGCTGATCGGTTTCGAGGACCGATCAGCCACCGCTCGGGCCGCCGCCCAGCGCGCCTACCTGGTGACCGCAGGTGGAGGGCTGGCATTGCTGGCGGGACTGATCCTCCTGGGGGTCACCGCAGGTACCACCTCGATCAGCACGCTGTTGGCGGCGCCGCCGTCGGGACCGGTGGTGACCTGGGCGCTCGTGTTGGTGCTGGCGGGGGCGTTCACCAAATCGGCGCAGTTCCCTTTCCACTTCTGGCTGCCCGGCGCGATGGCCGCGCCGACGCCCGTGAGCGCCTACCTTCACTCAGCGACGATGGTGAAGGCCGGTCTGGTGGTGGTCGCCCGCTTCGCACCGGTGTTCGCTCCGGTGGGTCCCTGGAGGTGGTTGGTGGTGCTCGCCGGGGTCTCCTCGCTCGTGCTTGGAGGCTTCAGGGCGATGCGACAACAGGATGCGAAGCTCGCTCTCGCGCACGGCACCGTGAGCCAGCTCGGCTTCATGATGGTGCTGCTGGGCCTCGGCACACCGGCCACCACCTACGCCGGGGTGGCGATGCTCCTCGCCCACGCTTTGTTCAAGGCGTCGCTGTTCCTGTCGGTGGGCATCGTCGACCACAGCACGGGTACCCGCGACATGCGCCGCCTACGCGGCCTGCTCCGGGCACTGCCCATCACCGCCTCGGTGATCATCGTCGCATCGGCGTCGATGGCTGCGATACCACCCACCATCGGCTTCGTCGCCAAGGAGAAGGCACTCGACGGCCTGCTGGGCGCGGACCTCGGAGCGGTCGGCGTCGTCGCGCTGATCGGCATCGTGGCCGGGTCGGTGCTGACGGTCGCCTACACGGTGCGGATCGCAGTCGGGCTGCTCGGCGACGACGCACCCGGGATCACCGGTGAACAGCCGGTGGCGACCGGATCGATCGCACATTCGGGCCTTCACCGGCCGAGCGTGGCGTTCGGCTCGGCACCTGCGGTGCTCACGGCGCTCTCGTTGGCCCTGGGCCTCGCCGCGGAACCCGTCGGGCACTGGCTCGCCGAGGTCACGACGTCACTCGACCCGGCGACGGCGACCAAGTCACTCCACCTGTGGACCGGGATCAACACCCCGCTGCTGTTGTCGGTCGGCATCATCACCGCCGGTGTGGCGACCTGGTGGTTCACGGCCGGCGCCACTCGCAGCGCCGATCGCCCCTACAGCCTCGCAACCAGGGCATACGACCGCACCTACGACGCCCTGCTGGGCGGCTCACGCAGGCTCACTGCGCTCACCCAGAGCGGTTCGCTGCCGTTGTACGTGGGAATCGTCCTGTCGAGCGTCGGTGCCGCTCTGATCACCGCTCTCGTGGCCGGTGCGAGCGACGAGATAACCGACGTGACCTGGGCGCACTCACCCGTCGAGGTGGCACTGGTGAGCCTGACCGCGCTCATGGCCCTCGCGGTGCTCGCAGCGAGACAGCGCTTCACCGCTGCGGTCCTGCTGGGCGGCTCGGGATACCTGCTCGCGATCGTGTACCTGATCCAGGGCGCACCGGATCTCGCGATCACCCAGTTCCTGGTCGAGACACTCACGATCGTGGTGTTCCTGCTGGCACTCGCGCGCCTACCGCGCGACTTCCACCCGGCACCGCCGTGGGCTCCCCGCCCGGCGCGAATAGCGGTGTCGGTGACCGTCGGTCTGGTGGTTGCCCTGTTCGCGCTAGGGGCCTCCCACGCCCGCAGCGCTCCATCGGTCGGCGAGGACTACGTGGCGCTGTCCGAACCCGAAGCCGGAGGCCGCAACGTGGTCAACGTGATCCTGGTGGACTTCCGCGGTTTCGACACCCTGGGTGAGATCACGGTGCTCGCGGTTGCCGGGGCCGGCGTGGTGAACCTGGTGCGCGCCGCGAGGCGTCAACAGCGCCGCAAGCAGCTCTCCGACGGACTCGACGTCGAGGACCTCTCGGGACGGCCGAGCGGGGTGTGGCGATGAGCCGCATCGACGGGACCCGACGTTCCCTGATCCTGAGCGAGACCGTCAACGGCCTCACACCGGTGCTGTTGTTGTTCTCGATCTTCTTGACCTTCCGGGGACACAACGCGCCGGGCGGGGGGTTCGCCGGCGGCCTGGTCATGGCCGCCGCGATCGTGTTGCGCTACCTCGGTTCGGGACCCGAGGGTGTGCGGTCTCTGCGCATCGACCCCATCGTGTTGATCGGCTCCGGGCTGTCGATCGCGATCGCGGTCGGCACCGGCTCGCTCGCCTCGGGCGGCTCCTTCCTCCAATCCGCGATCTGGAAGCTCCACCCGCCGTTGCTCGGAGAGATCAAGATCGTGTCATCTGCGCTGTTCGACATCGGTGTGCACATCCTCGTCGTCGGTGTCGTGATGGCGGTCCTCGTGGCCTTCGTGGAGGCCGACGACGAGGTGGCACGCGCCAACCTCGCGCGGGCGAGGCGAACCGCCGACGATGACAGCGAGGGTGCGCGATGAGCATCGCCCAGGCTGCGCTCGTCGCGGTCCTGACCGCCGCAGGCACCTACCTGGTGATGCACCGGACCCTCACGCGCATCATCCTCGGTCTGGGGATGTTGGGCAACGCGATCAACCTGTTGATCCTCACCGCCGGAAGCACCCCCGGAGCGGCGCCGATCGTCGGTCGCGACGGCCCGTTCGCCGACCCGGTTCCCCAGGCACTGGTGCTGACCGCGATCGTGATCACCTTCGGGGTGCTGTCGTTCCTTCTGTCGATGGCCTACCGCGGCTGGACCATCGACGGCAACGACGAGGTCGAGGACGACATCGCGGACCGCCGGCTCGCGGAGGAGCCCGACGAGCCGCTCGACCACGGCGAGCCGACATGACCGAGCTGTTGCCCCTCGCGATCGTGGTGCCTCTGGGCGGTGCCGCGGTGAGCCTTCTCGCGATCCGCGTCAGGGCCGCTCAGCGCATCGTGGCGATCGTCTGCGCCGTCGCCACCACTGTGATCGCGGTCGCGATCCTCATCGACGTGGACCGCTCCGGGTCCCGGAGCACACCGATGGGTGGCTGGCCCGCACCCATCGCGATCAACCTGGTGGCCGATCGGTTCTCGGCGTTGATGCTCACCATCGGCGCGACGATGCTCCTGGCGGTGCTGTTGTTCGCCATCGGCCAGCGCGCGGACGACGAACGCTCCCGTTGGTACCACCCGGCCTACCTGGCCCTCACAGCCGGCGTGTCGGGCGCGTTCCTGGCAGGCGACCTGTTCAACATGTTCGTGTTCTTCGAGGTCCTGTTGGTCTCGAGCTACGTGCTGTTGACCCTCGAGGGCAACGATGCCCAGATCCGCTCGGGTACCACCTACGTGGTGTTGAACGTCGTCGAGTCGATGGTGCTGGTGACCGGCGTCGCGCTGATCTTCGCCGCGACCGGAACCCTCAACATGGCGGAGCTCCCCGAACGCCTCGCAGCGCTTCCCTCGGGGGTCCGCCTCGGGCTCAACCTGTTGTTGTTGATCGCGTTCGGCCTGAAAGCGGCCGTGTTCCCGCTGTTCTCCTGGTTGCCCGACAGCTACCCCGCCGCACCCAGCCCTGTGAGCGCGGTGTTCGCCGGGCTGCTCACCAAGATCGGGATCTACGCGATCGTGCGCACCCAGACCCTCCTGTTCCCGGGGACCAACCGGACCCTGCTGCTGGTGATCGCCGGGCTCACGATGGCCATCGGGGTCTTCGGGGCGATCGCGCAGGCCGACATCAAGCGGATCGTCAGCTTCCACATCGTCAGCCAGATCGGCTACATGGTCCTCGGCGTGGCGCTCGGTGGGACCGCCGCGATAGCGGCCACGATCTTCTACATGCTGCACCACATACCGGTGAAGACATCGCTGTTCCTCGTCGAGGGCATCGTCGAACGCGAGACCGGATCGAGCACCCTCGACCGGCTCTCGGGACTCGCCCACCGCTCGGGGCCGCTCGCGGCGCTGTTCCTGATACCCGCGCTGAGCCTCGCGGGAATCCCTCCCCTGAGCGGCTTCGTCGCGAAGCTTGGCATCGTGTCGGTCGGGTTGGACCAGGGTTCGTGGTGGGTGATCCTCGTGGCGTTGGCCGTGTCGCTCATGACGCTCGTATCGATGCTCAAGATCTGGAACGGAGCATTCTGGGGCGAACCCGCGCCGGTGGAGCCGGAACCGGCGTCGGAGCCGCGCGGCTCCTCACCCGGTGTGCTGCGCCACCACCCGCTGATGTCGGCGGTGGCCGTATCGGTCGTCGCAGCGACGTTGGCCATCGCGCTGTTCGCAGGACCGCTCTACCGCTTCGCCGAGCGCGCTGCAGCCGATGTGACCTCGCCGGTCTCCTACCCCGAGGCGGTGACCAGGTGAACCGCCTATTGCCTCCGGCGCTCGTGTTCGTGGTGTGGATCGCGCTGTGGGGGGAGCGGACATGGGGGAACGGCTCGATGGGGGGGGTGGTGGTGGTGGTCCTCATCGGCTACCTGATCCGACCGGTGCCCAGAACGCATGTGGTCCATCCCCTCGCGCTCGGCCGCCTCGTGGCGGTCTTCGTGGGGCGCCTCGTCACCTCGTCGGTGGCGGTCGTTGTGACGGTCCTGGTGCCGACACCCGCGAGGCTGCGCTCCGGGGTGGTCGCGGTGGCGCTCAGCGGTGACTCGGCCCTGGTGGCCACCGTCGTCGCGGACGCGATCAGCCTCACACCGGGCACGCTCACGCTGGATGCGCTGCCCCGTGGCGACACGATCGTGTTGTACATCCACGTACTGGGTCTCGGCGACCCCGAGGAGATCCGTGCCGACGTGGCGGGCCTCGAGCAACTGGTCCTGCGAGCCGTCACCCCCAGATCGGTCACGGAGGCGCTCCCGTGATGGCCGTCACCTGGATCGGGGGGACGATGCTGGTGCTCGCAGGGCTGTTGACCACGGTGCACGTCGCGCGCTCGCGGTCGCTTCCGGACCGAGCGATCGGCATCGACATGCTGGTGGCGCTGGTGCTCAACGGACTCGCGATCTACGTCTCGGTGAGCAAGGACGACCTGGTGGTGGCACTGGTGCTTATCATCGGCCTGCTCGCCTTTCTGGGAAGCGTCACGATCGCCAGGTTCATCGAGCGCAGGGGGCTGTGATGGACGTCTTCTCGAGCATTCTCGATGTCGTCGCAGCCGTGTTGATACTCCTCGGGGCCTCGCTGGCCCTGATCGCCGCGATAGGGCTGTTCAGGATGCCCGATGCGTACTCACGCATACACGTGGCCACCAAGCCCGCCACCCTCGCGGTGGTGTGCACGGTCGGCGCGGCGGTGCTGCGGGTTCCGGGCCTCACCGGCATCACCAAGCTCGTCCTCGCGGTCGCTCTCCAGTTCTGGACAGCACCCGTGGCCAGCCACATGCTCGGACGCGCCGCCCGGGAAGCGGGGCTGCGTCCTGCGGAGCCCTGGGCGCTCGACGAGTCACCCGAGGAGGTCACCGACTGAGGAGATCACCGGCTGAGGACCGTTTGCACGTCGAGGATCCGGTCCAGGCGTGTCTCGCAAAACAGCGCGTGGACGTCACCACCTGCGAGGATCGCGAAGGAGCCTCCCGCACGCCGGATCCGCAGTTCCGCCGCGAGCAACGCACCCAGACAGAGCGGGTCGAGGTAGTCGACACCCCCCAGGTCCAGGGTCACCTCGGCGGATTCCGCCAGGCCGTTCAGCTCCTCGCTGAGCCGCGGAAGCGAAGCGAGGTCGAGATCCCCCAGCACCGACACCACGTGCGTCGAGTCGACCCGGCGGTGGTGGATCTCGAAGAGCACCCCCGCGATCGTAGCTGTCGCCCCCGGGTCGTAGCCTCGGAGCGTGGTTGCCATCAGCGACACGATCGCTCCCGACACCTCGGGTGCACTGGTGGGTGCCGCTGTCGCCGCCCCGATCGTCACGCCACCGGAACGGGACCGCGGTGCTGCGATCGAAGCGCTGGTCGAACACATGAGCACCGATGCGCGCTTCGTGCACCGCCACCGCGACGATCCCACCCCGGCCGACCACCGGGTTCCATGCCCACCCGAGCTTGCATCCCTTCCGGGGCCCGCGGGCCTGTCGGGCCCGGAGGGCGCGCCGGGCGGTGCCCCCGGGGCGTTGTGGTCACACCAGGTGGCCGCTCTCGAAGCGGTCGCCGCCGGACGATCGGTGGTGATCGCCACGCCGACCGCCTCGGGCAAGTCGTTGTGCTACCAGCTCCCGGCCATGCAGGCCGCCGCCCGCGACGCGACGACGTTGGTGATCTATCCGACCAAGGCGCTGGCCCATGATCAGCTGCAGTCGTTCAACGCTATGGCACCACCGGGAGTCGTGGTCGCCACCTACGACGGCGACTGCAGCACCACCGAGCGTGCTGCGGTGCACCGCCATGGCCGGGTCGTGCTCACCAATCCAGAGATGGTCCATCTCGGGATCCTCGCCAACCACCAGCGGTGGGCAAGGTTCCTCGAACGACTCGAACTCGTCGTGGTCGACGAGTTGCACACCATGCGCGGCGTGTTCGGCAGCCACGTGGCGCATGTGCTGCGCCGACTGCGCCGGCTGACCTGCGAGCGACGCGGACAGGAGCCGACCTTCGTGTTCACCTCGGCCACGATCGGGAGCCCCGAGGTTCTCGCCTCGAGCATCAGCGGAACCGACGTCGAGTGCATCAGCGAGTCCGGGGCTCCCATGGGTCGACGCACGACCGTGCTGTGGAACCCCTTCGGCGATCCCGACCGGGTCGTCGCCGAACGGGTCTCGCTCAATCGCGAGACGGCGCTGGTTGCCGCCGAGACCGTCGCCATGGGGCTGCGGACCCTGGTGTTCTGCAGATCGCGGCGCGCTTCGGAGCTCGTAGCGACAGAGGTACGCGCGCTCCTCACCGGACGGGGGCTCGCCGAGGCCGCCGAGCGCGTGCGCACCTACCGCGCGGGCTACCTGCCCGAAGAGCGGCGGAGGATCGAAGCCGCGCTCGGCGACGGTTCCATCGAGTGCGTGGTGGCCAACAACGCGCTCGAGCTCGGCATCGACGTGGC
>CAYVYG010000125.1:0-8583 GCA_964454385.1 uncultured Microthrixaceae bacterium | reverse complement strand
GTTGCGGACGCGCTCCACGACGCTGTTGCCGACCTCGGTCACCCTCGGCAGTCGTGGAGGCCGGCGGCCCCTGCTGACCGCCTGGACGCTGGTCGCGTAGAACACCCCCGCCGCGACCGCCAGCACCGCCACGACGAGCCCGCCCAGTTGGGTGGGCATCGGGATGACCACCGGTGCCACCGCACCGAGCACCCAGGCGATCTGGAAGCGGGACTCGAACGCCGCGAACGCCCGACCGTGGTTCGCGTCGGGCGCGTCGCGTTGCACCACCGCATCGAAGGCCTGTTTGCCCATCGCCGCGGCGACGGCCACGCCGCTGGCGAGCAGCACCTGGCCGAACAGCCCCGAGAACAACATGCCCGCGAACCCGGCCGCCGCCCCCACCGCCACGCTGGTGAGCAGCAACAGCTCCTCGCGCAACATGCGTCGCAACACCGGAGCCACCGCCGCACCCGCCAGTCCGCCCGCGACGCTCACCGCCACGATCACCCCGAAGTGCCATGCGGGGGGTGCGCCGGGTGGAGCGAGGTCGGAGACGGTCACGGGATCGTGGTCGAACGCGGCCGTCGTTATCCGGCCGAGCACCTCGCCGTGCAGGGTGACCCTGTCGTCGCCCCTCAGTGCGAAGGCCATCAGGAACGTGACGAACCCGACCACCGCGCGCAGTGCGCCCATGGCCGAGCCGGCGGAGACCACCGCACCGCTGCGCAGCTCCGCGGTCTCCTCGGAGCCCGCCGGTTCCTCGGCCACGGTGGTGGCCGGCACCCTCAGAGCCGCAACCCCGGCCGCCGCGAAGACGATCGCTGCGAGCACCATGACCGCCGGCGCTCCTACCACCAACAGAGCGAGCCCCGGTAGACCCATCGCGAACCCGCCCAGGCCCGAGAGAAGCTGGAGCTTGGAGTTGGCCTCCACCAGCGCGCTCTCGGACTCGATCACCGTCGGCACGATCGCCGCCTTAGCGACCTGGTAGCTCTTGGAGAGGATCAGCATCACGAACGCCTCGGGGAACAACCAGAAGCTGTTGCCGGCCACCGCGCTCACCATCGCCAGCGCGACCACGAACCGGCCGAAGGTGGAGACCAGCAACATGATCCGGCGCCCGCCGCGGGCGCGGTCCATCATCGGACCGATCAGCGGCCCGACCACCGCGAACGGCGCCATCGTGAACACGAGGTACAGGAACACCCGCCAACGGGCACCCGACGGGTCGACCGAGAAGAACAGCGATCCCGCCAACGCCAGGGCGACCAGTGCGTCTCCTCCGACCGAGAGGACATGCGCGAGAGCGAGCCTGCCGAAGGGTGCTGAGAGGTCGATCGGAAAGCTGCGGGGCTGCACCGGTGGATACCGACGCCGGGAGTGGCCACGGGCGCGAGGTCCGTGCGTGTCGCCGTCTCGCGGTTCCGGAACGCTCACCCGCCCATGCTAGGACCCGTCCCCGACAGGGCGAACTGCGCCGGTCGATGCCGCCCGACCGGCGAACCGCGCGGGGTACGCGAGCACCCCGTAGCGCGACGACGACCCGACCACCGCCGTCTCGGCGGGACCCGACCTCTCAGGACACCGGGCTGACCGACCCCTCCAGCGCGGCGGTGAGCTGGTCGGCTCCGTCGAGATCCGCGGCGCGGATGCCGGTGAGCCCGGTCACGACCACGTGGCCCTCGGCAACAAGCCGCGAATCGCTCCCAGCTGGCAGCTCGCGGGTGGTCTCGGTGAACCCGAGGTGGAGCCACTCCTCGTCGCGACCCGACACGACTGTGTGGACCGCGCCCATCGGCGCCAGCGAACCGATCCGCACGCCACGGACCCGTTCCCTCGGCAGATCCGGAAGGCTCAGGTTGAGCGTCACCAGACCGGGTTGGTCATGGGCCCACTCGGCGGCCCGGACCGCCGCGTCGGTGGCCAGGTCCCAGTTGACCACCTCGCGCTCATGGCCCGCGATGCTGACCGCCACCGCCGGGACCCCGAAGTTCGCAGCGGTCAGCGCCGCCCCGACGGTGCCGGAGTGCAGGGTCGAACGCCCCGTGTTAAGGCCCGGGTTGACACCCGAGAGCACCAGCTCGGGTCGGTCACCGAACGACTCGAGCATGGCGGTGATCACACACAGCGCCGGGGGCGCATCCAACTCGATGGAGGTGACGTGCTCGAGGCCTACGAGGGTCATCTCACGACAGCGGATCCGCGCCTCGTCACCGAGATCACCGACCGCTGCACCGCTGCCCGAGAAGTTCGCACCGGGTGCAACCGCGGTGACCTCGTGCCCGCCCGCCGAGGCAGCCGCCGCGAGGTGCGTGAGCCCCGGCGCGTGCAGGCCATCGTCGTTGGTGACGAGCACCCTCACTGCCCGACGTCCCCGGGGCCGCCCCGACCCCCGGCACCTCCGCCGGTACCACCGCCGCTACCACGGCTCCCCTCGCGGCGAACCGCGTCGTGCTCCGGCGCCAGTTCGGCCGACTTGCGCAGCGCGTTGCGCGCAGCCGCGTTCGATTCGGGCAGCCACCCCGTGACCATGTAGATCACCCGCTCGCCGATGTTGACCGCGTGATCGCCGATCCGCTCGTAGTAGCGACCGATCAGAGCAAGTTGCACCGCAGCGCGCAACGACAGGTTGTCGGTCTGGTGGGACTCGAAGATCGCCTCCACGTAGGTGACCTGCAGGTCGTCCAGACGGTCGTCGATGTCGTCGAGTGCGGCAGCCAGGGACGTGTCCGACTCCACGAACGCGTCGATCGCCGAACGGATCAGGAACGACGCCTCCACGCCCATCGCATCGAGCAGGCCGCGAAGCTTGGGCGTGAAGTCGACGTCGTAGACGCGACGCGAAGCCTTGCAGACGTTGACCATCAGGTCGGCGGATCGCTCCAGCTCGCTGACGACTCTCAACGTGGTCAGCAGGAACCGCAGATCTCCGGCCATCGGGGCCTGCAGGGCGAGCACGCGGAAGCACTCCTCCTCGAGTTGAAGGCTGAGCTCGTCTATCGCGTCGTCGCCGTCGATGAGACGCTGGGCGCCCGAGAGGTCACGGTCGAGCAGCACGGTGGTACCGGTGCTCACGGTCTCGGCGGTCATGGCGCCGAGGCGGACCAGACCCTCGCGCAGGTCCTCGAGTTGTTGATGGAACTCGAGGCGCAGCTCCTCACCCCTCATGGCGGATCTCCCGGAAGTGGGGACCGCCCGTTTGTGGTCGTGGGGTCGGGTCTCATCGTGGTCGGTCTCGTGTCACGCTGTGCTGTCTGTGCTGTCTGTGCTGTCTGTGCTGTCTGTGTTGCAGGAGTCGTCGGGCTGTCCGGGCCGGTGGCGGCCCTCCAATGATGACCCCTCGGGTGCCCCGGGGGCGTTCAGCCGAAGCGTCCGGTGATGTAGTTCTCGGTTCGTTGGTCCGCGGGGTTGGAGAAGATCTTGTCGGTCGTGTCGCACTCGACGAGCAGCCCGGTGCGGCTGTCGGAGTCGGGGTTCACCTCGGTGGTGAAGAACGCTGTGTGGTCGCTCACTCGCGCCGCCTGTTGCATGTTGTGGGTGACGATGACGATCGTGTAGCGCGTCTTTATGTCGGCCATCAGGTCCTCGATCGCGGCGGTCGCGATCGGATCGAGCGCAGAACAGGGCTCGTCCATCAGGAGCACCTCCGGATCGGTCGCTATGGCCCGGGCGATGCAGAGGCGCTGCTGCTGACCACCCGACAACCCCAGTCCCGATGAGCCGAGGCGATCCTTTACCTCGTCCCACAGCGCCGCGTCGCGCAGCGCCTTCTCGACGATCCCGTCCATGTCCGAGCGCGCCATACCGGTGATGCGGGGGCCGTAGGCCACGTTGTCGTAGATCGACTTCGGGAACGGGTTCGGCTTCTGGAACACCATGCCGATGCGCCGTCGCACCTCGACGGGGTTGACCGCCGGGTCATAGAGATCGACTCCGTGGAAACGGACCGATCCCTCGACTCGGGCGACCTCGATCAGGTCGTTCATACGGTTGAAGCAACGCAGCACCGTCGACTTGCCGCAGCCGGACGGGCCGATGAAGGCGGTGATCTCGTGCTGGAGGATGTCGACGTCGACATCCCGCACAGCCCGGAACTCGCCGTAGTAGACCGACAGGTCGCGCACGCTGAACACCGTCGGGTGGAGCTGTGGCTCGTCCTGCGGCTGCGCGAACCCGGCGGACACGAACGCTGCGGGCGCAGATCCTGGGGACGCGAAGCCGGCTTGATCCGAACCGGGGCGTGGGTCGGACAGCGCCCCCTCCCCGGGCAGCGCCCCCTCCCCGGGCAGCGCCCCCTCCCCGGGCAGCGCCCCATGTCTGGGTGGTACCTCCTCCCTGGATGATGCCCGGGTCTGGTCGGTCACGAGCTACTTCCTCGCCTTGTCGAATCGGTTGCGGAGGATGATCGCGGCCGCGTTCGCGATCAGCACGACCACCAACAACACAAGGATGGCGGCTGCGGTCACCGCCTCCCAACCCTCGCCCGGGCGTCCCGCCCAGGTCGTGATGATCATCGGCAGCGCCGTGAAGCGCTCCTGGAGCGCTGCGAGGTTCAGGAACTCGTCTCCGCGGCTCATGTAGCCGGTGGTCGCACCGACGAGGATCAGCGGTGCGGCCTCCCCGAGCGACCGCGCCAGCGCGAGCACCGTTCCGGTGAGGATGCCCGGCGCCGCATAGGGCAGAACGTGGTGGCGAGTGACCTCCCAGCGGGTCGCCCCCACACCGAAGCCGGCCTCGCGAATCCCGCGGGGAACCGCACGCAGGGCCTCCGCGCTGGTGATGATGACGATCGGCAGCACCAGGATCGCGAGCGTCAGACCCGCCGAGATCACGCTGCGGCCGTTGGCGTCGGGGCCGGTGATCCCTCCCATCGCCTTCACGAACAGGGTGAGGCCGAGGATCCCGTAGACGACCGAGGGCACTCCTGCGAGGTTGCGGATGTTCACGTCGATGAGCCGGGCGACCCTGCTCTCGCGCGCGGCGTACTCCTCGAGGTAGACCGCGGTCGCGATCCCGAGAGGGAACGCGATCACGATCGTGAACACCCCGATCCAGAAGGTGCCCCGCAGACCCTGGAGGATCCCGCTGGTCCCGGGTTGCGACGACATCGCCCCGGTGACGAAGTCGCCGCCACGGTCGGCGAGCACGCCACCACCCTGACCGAGCAACTGGGCCACCAGCACGGCCAGGATCGCGACCGACACCAACAGCGCCAGGAGGACCAGCACCATGAAAGCGGTTCCACCGGGATCGCGCCCACCTCCGGTGATCGAACGGCGGACCTTCGCCGAAGCGGCAGCGGGACCCACCGAACCGGGGTTCGACAGCACGCTCATGGTGCGCACACCCCTGGCATCACGCAGGTCTCAGTAGACATGGCGCACCCTCCTCACGAACCGATCGGCGGCGAGGTTGAGCCCGAGGGTCGCGAGGAACAACAACAACCCCACGAAGAACAGGCTCTGGAACGTGAGCGCCTCGCCGCGCACCTGGTCGGTCCCGGCGGCCTGTGAGGCCACGGCCGCGGTCATCGTCTGGCCGGGGCCGAGCACGTCGAGAGAGAAGAGACTCCCACCCGTTGCCCCGGCGGCGATGAACACCACCATCGTCTCGCCGATCGCGCGCGAAACCGCCACGATGAACGCCGCAACGAGCCCCGACACCGCAGCAGGTATCACGACCCTGACCGTGGTGGTGATCTTGCGCGCCCCGATGCCCGTCGAGGCCTCGCGGAGCGCTGCGGGAACCGATCGCATCGCGTCCTCGGACACCGTCGCCATGAGCGGGATGACGAGGATCCCCACCCCGATGCCCGCCGCAGCCATCGAAAAGGCCGTCGCATCGGCGAAGAACCGCTGGACCACCTGGGGCGAGATGAACGACAGCGCGAAGAACCCGAGCACCACCGAGGGGATCCCCGCGAGCACCTCGAGGGTCGGCTTCAACAGCTTGCGGACCCGTGCGGACGCGTACTCGGCGAGGTAGACCGCCGCACCGAGGCCCAGCGGCACCGCCACGACCATCGCGACGGCGCTGATCAGGATGCTGCCCACGACGATCGTCTTGATGTCGTACATGCCACGGCGCGGGAACCATCCGTCGGTCCACAGCTGGGAGAGCTCCACCTGGGACACGAACGTCCATGCCTGGCCGATCAGCGAGGCCACTATCGCCACGCTGATCAGGATCGAGGTGATACCCGCACCGAAGAGCGCGCCGTGCACGATCCTCTCGGTGCGGGTCCGCCGCGGATCACCGCGGAGATCCGCCAACGTCAGCCCGGCGTCGCTGCTCAACGCCCCGGTCGGCGCACCGGAGCCCGCGGGAGGTGTGCCGACCGGTCCGCCCGAGCGATCGTTCATCGCCCGCCCCCGCGACCCTCGATCCCGGTCGTCCGCGACGCCCATCGCCGGCGTGTCGCGTCGAGGTCATCGGGGGCCGGCGCCACGTATCCGACCGCCGCCACCGAATCGATCGCGTCGCCGAGGTAGAGGTCCACGAAGTCGACCAACGCCGGCTCCTGCTCTGCGTGGAGGGCGTTCACGTAGATGTACAGGGGCCTGCTCAACGGGTAGGCGCCGCTGGCGATCGTCGCGTCGTCGGGGACCACGCATCCCCTCCCACCGTCGACACCGAGGATGTTCACGCCCTCGGCGTTGCGGGCGAACGCGTATCCAACCCAACCGAGGGCTCCGGGCGAGCGTTGGACCCCCTGGAGTATCACGTTGTCGTCCGCTGAGGCCTGGTAGTCAGCGCGGGTCTCGGGTTGTTGTCCGCGCTCGAGCGCGATGTCGCTGATCGCCAACTCGACGAAGCTCACGTAGGTCCCGGATTCCTCCCCCGGTCCCGTCACGGTGAGCGAAGCGGCGGGCAGCCTGTCCCTGCCACCGACCTGCAGTGCGAGGCGATCGGCTGCATCCCAGGTGTCGATCCCCTGGGACTCCGGTCCGACCAGCGCGTAGATGTCACCCACCGCCAGGCACCGCGGCTCGTCACGTCCGCTGTTGGTGAGCATCGCGATCCCGTCGTAGCCGATCCTCAACTCGACGAACTCGACGCCGTTCGCCTCGCAGTCCTCGATCTGTCCGGGCGCGATCGGTGAGGAGGCGTCGTTGATGTCGGTCGCGCCCCGGCAGAACAGCTCGAAGCCGTCACCGGTGCCGGGGCCGTCGACGTAGACGTTGACATCTCCGTGGCGCTCCGCGAAGCGCTCGGCGACCGCGATCGTGATCGGCTCGACCGTCGAGGAACCCGACACGACGACGTTCCCGCTCGCCGGTGCGCCACAGGCGACCACGGTTGCAACGGTCCCGAGGACCACAGTCACCGCCAGGGTGACCCTGACCATCGAGGCGCATCGGTGGTTCGCAACACCCACGTACAAGAACCTAGGCCCTGAAGGCGTCCCAGCACCCACCCGCAGGCCGACCCGAGGTGAATTCCGGGCGCCTGAGCCGTGGGCACCCGGATCATGGGCACAGAGGTGGTCCGGATCAGTGCTGATCGAGGACCTCTCGGGCGAACGCGGCCAGCACCTCCCGCTCGGTTCCGTAGGTGAGCCTCGACCAGGCCTCACCGAAGGGCACCCAGCGGACCTCGGAGACCTCCGCGGGGTCCTGCGCACCCAGGTCGGCGCCGGGATCCTCGGGCCGCATCGCCCACCACTTGACGCTCTTGGCCCCCAGCGGGGTCTCATAGGTGATGCGCGCGAGCCTGGCACCGAGCTCACAGCTCAGGCCCGTCTCCTCGCGGACCTCGCGCAGCGCCGCCTCCTTGTGCTTCTCGCCGGGGTCGAGCTTGCCCTTCGGCAGGCTCCAGTCGCCGTAGCGGGGCCGGGCGACGAGCAACACCTCCACCGAGCCGGCATCAGGCGCCGTCGTACCATCCGGAGCGGTCTCGCCATCGGTGGCCGTGTCACCGTCGGTCGCCGTGTCACCGTCGGTCGCCGTGTCAGCATCGGTAGCCGTGTCAGCATCGGTAGCCGTGTCAGCATCGGTAGCCGTGTCAGCATCAGTAGCCGTGTCATCGGCGCGGCGCCAGACCACTCCCCCGGCCGCCCTGATGACGGCGGACGCCTCCGAGGCCTCGCTCATCGCATCCCCACCTCGGCACGCTTGAGCGCGTTCTCCTCGAGCTGTTCGTGGGCGTCCTGCCCGGATGTCGAGGTCGGCACCTTCTCCCAGGTGCTGTCGCGCTGGGCCCAGGCGAGCTTGTCGTCGGTCGAGAGGATCTCGAGCACCTCGTCCAGGCGCTCCTGCAACCCGGGATCGCGGATCGGCACCACCGCCTCCACGCGACGATCGAGGTTTCGGGGCATCAGATCGGCCGAGCCCACGTAGTGGGCAGCCACACCCTCGCCGCCGCCGTTTGCGAAGCGGTAGACCCGCGAGTGCTCGAGGTAGCGACCCACGATGCTGCGCACCCGGATCCGCTCCGAGAGGCCCTCCACCTGCGGGCGGACACATGAGATCCCGCGCACGATCAGGTCCACCTCGACACCCTGTGCGGAGACCGCGTAGAGCTCGTCGATCATGTCGGGGTCGACCAGGCTGTTCATCTTCATCACCACGTGACCGCGTTCACCGAAGCGCGCCTCGTTGC
>CAYVYG010000124.1:0-8588 GCA_964454385.1 uncultured Microthrixaceae bacterium | reverse complement strand
TTAACATGGGTATTTTTCTTCCTATTATCCGCTATTTTCCGACAGGGTCTGCGCATGAGAGACGGCCGAGAGGCGGTCGTCCTCCTCCGGCCGTTTTTTCGTCCTATCTGCGCTCGCATGACATGAGGTACTTTTTGACCATCAGCGCAAACTTAAAGACAATCGCATGGTCAAACTCCCTCAGATCAAGCCCCGTGATTTTTTTGATTTTCTCAAGCCTGTACACGAGCGTATTTCTATGCACGAACAGCTTCCTCGACGTTTCGGAAACGTTTAAGTTGTTTTCAAAAAATTTCTGGATGGTAAAGAGCGTCTCCTGATCGAGCGAATCGATCGAGCCCTTGCGGAACACCTCCTGCAGGAAAATTTCGCAGAGCGTTGTGGGCAGTTGGTAAATGAGCCGCCCCACGCCCAGATTTTCGTAACTGATGATGGAGCGTTCGGTATCAAAGACAAGCCCCACGTCGATGGACGACTGCGCCTCTTTAAAGGACCGCGCCAGATCCTTAAGCTGCATCGCGACCGAGCCGACACCGATGACGGTGACCGGCTGATGCCCCGGAGCACGTCGGGGTCGCGCCCGCGCTCCGAGAAGGTCACCTTCACCGGTTCACAGGGCCACCGACTGGCCGGGCGTCTGGAGCTGCCCGATGGGGAACCGTGCGCGACGGCCCTGTTCGCGCACTGCTTCACCTGCGGTGCGGACGTCGTCGCCGCCTCGCGGATCAGCGCGGAACTGGTTGCGCGAGGGATGGCCGTGCTGCGTTTCGACTTCACAGGTCTGGGCTCGAGCGACGGGGACTTCGCCAATACCGACTTCAGCTCGAACGTCGCGGATCTGATCGCGGCGGCCGACATGCTGGCGGGCCGGGGTCGGGCTCCCAGCGTCCTGATCGGTCACAGCCTGGGTGGTGCAGCGGTGCTCTCCGCGGCACCGCGGATGTCCGGCGTGAGAGCCGTGGTCACGATCGAGGCACCGTCCGATCCCGCCCACTTGGTGGGACTGTTCGGTGAGTCGACGGTAGATGTGATCCGTGCCGAGGGGACCGCCGAGGTCACCCTCGCGGGTCGGAAGTTCACGATCCGTCGCGAGTTCCTCGACGATATCTCGAGCCAGAACCTCCGGGATTCGGTCAGCCGTCTCGACGCAGCCCTGCTGGTCCTGCACTCACCCATCGACGAGATCGTCTCGGTCGACCACGCCCGCCGGATCTACGAGGCCGCCCGTCACCCCAAGAGCTTCGTGGCACTCGATGGCGCGGACCATCTGCTCACCCGCCGCGCGGACGCGCGATATGTCGCGGATCTCGTGGCGGCCTGGGTGTCGCGGTACCTGCCCGAGGTGACGACCTCGGGTCCCCCGGCCGTGGGTGGCCGCCGTGCGGGCGACCACCAAGAGCTACCGCCGGGTGAGGTGATCGTGTCGGAGTCGGGTCCCGGGGACTACACCCAGCGTGTCGTCGCCGGCACCCACAACTTCACCGCGGACGAACCTCTGGGTATCGGTGATGACCTGGGCCCCAGCCCCTATGACCTGCTGTTGGCAGGACTCGGCGCCTGCACCTCGATGACGCTGCGGATGTATGCCCAACGAAAGGAGCTCTCGCTCGATCACGTGAGCGTGACGCTCACCCAGGAGAGGATCCACGCACAGGACTGCGAGTGCTCCGAGCAGCGGCCGTGCCGGATCACCGAGATACGCAGACGGATCGAGTTGACCGGTGAGCTAGATGAAGCACAGCGCGATCGACTCCGGTACATCGCGGACCGCTGTCCCGTTCACCGAACGCTCACGGGGGAGATCCGCGTCCGCACCGAGCTCGTCGAGGCTGGGGAATAACCGCGCCTCGAGGTGGTTGACATATCATAGAAACGAGCTGATGCGGAGCCGTGGCTGACGCGGGGCCGTGGCTGATGCGGATCCGAACCGACGGAGAACGGAGC
This sequence comes from uncultured Microthrixaceae bacterium, assembly GCA_964454385.1. Taxonomy (GTDB): domain Bacteria; phylum Actinomycetota; class Acidimicrobiia; order Acidimicrobiales; family Microtrichaceae; genus JAMLGJ01. Next base: position 6,644 of record CAYVYG010000124.1, on the reverse strand, counting down.
GTGCGATGACCACTATCCCGACGAGCACAGGCACTGCGACCACCGACAGTGTGAGCATGGATGGGGCAATCCTCGAGTCGTTCCCGCTGGGCCTGCACTGGCCGACGCTCGATCCCTTCCTGTTCGTCGCCCACCACGACGACGACTACCCGCCCGGCACCGAGGAGATGGCGCCGGCGGAGCCCCTCGGTGTTCGCCAGATCGGTTCGGACTTCAGCGGCAGGGACGGTTGGAGCATGTATCACGGTGACTCGGTGCCGGGCTTCCCGGCGCATCCGCACCGTGGCTTCGAGACGATCACCTACGTGAGGCGGGGCCTGATCGACCACTCAGATTCGCTGGGGGCCACCGCTCGCTTCGGACGTGGCGACACCCAGTGGCTGACCACCGGTGCGGGGATCGTCCACTCGGAGATGTTCCCGCTGGTCAACCGCGAGTCACGAAACCCGACCGAGCTGTTCCAGATCTGGTTGAACCTGCCGGCCGAGTCGAAGTTCGCGGATCCGTACTTCACGATGTTCTGGGACGAGCAGATCCCGAAGTTGCGTTTCGGCGACGAGGCGCTGACCACCGTGACGGTCATAGCGGGTGCGATACCCGGCTCCGGTGCGTCGGGCACCCCGCTCGCGCCGCCCCCCGACTCGTGGGCGGCGCGTGAACAAACCGAGGTGGCCGTGTGGCACGTCGTGATGGAACCCCGGGCGCGCTGGGAGCTGCCGGTGACGACTGACGGCCGGACCAACCGGATGCTGTACGCCTTCGAAGGTGCCTCGGTGGATGTCGCGGGTGAGCGGCTGGAGGCGCGCACGGGTGCCCGGCTCGCAGACGGGCGGGCAGTCGAGCTGGTCGCAGGTGACGCCACGGTGGAGTTGCTGTTGCTGCAGGGCCGCCCGATCGCCGAACCGGTGGCCCAGCACGGTCCGTTCGTCATGAACACCCGCGCCGAGCTGGCCGATGCGATCCAGGACTACCGCCGCACCGGCTTCGGTGGTTGGCCCTGGGGCTCGGCCGGGCCGGCCCATCCGGCGGACCGGGGACGCTTCGCGATCCACCCCGACGGCCGTGAGGACCACCCCGCCTCCGTCGCAAGTGACACCTGAGCGGTCCCGCCGGCGGGGCTGGTGGGTGTCAGTTTGTGGTCGAGTCAGCGGAGTCCTGCGATCCGTCGCTTCCCGTAGGAGGTCGTCCCAGCCTCAGAGGGCCGCGGTCACGTCGGTCTGGGTGAAGTCGTCTCCCTTGTAGAGCAGCGGGATGCCGGCGAGGTTCGCCAGCGCGTAGGAGAAGCAGTCCCCGAAATTGAGCGCTGCGGGATGACGACCCTTGCCGAACCTGCGCCATGCCGCGACCGCCGCTCTGGCATGCTCCAGATCGATCGCGATGACATCGACGGTGGTTTCCACCAGGAGTTCGAGGTCGCGCACCGCATCAGCGCCTTGGCGCGCATCGACCACGATGGACGCTTCGGCGAGTGAGACGCTCGACAACTTGGCCGGACCACGCTGCAGACGTTCAAGGTGGCGCTCGGCGTCACTCTCACCCAGGACGATCGCCACGAGCGATGACGTGTCGACCGCGATCATGCGGGAAGCCCATCGTCTCCGTAGCCGAGTATCTCGATCTCGGTTCGGTCATCGAGCACCTGTCGCTGACGACCCCGGTTGATGATCGCGCCGAGATCGAGGGTGGACGGCGCGACCTCACGGCGCCGCAGCACCGAGAGTCTCTCCTCGATCGCAGTTCGCACCGCGAGTGTGATCGGCTGGCCGGTCAGTTCGGCGAGCTCACGTGCGAGCCGGTCGGTCTCTGCGTCCTTGATGTTGATCGCCACAAAGGAAGAATACAGGCATCAAGTCCTCCCTGCGATCTTCCTGGTGCGCCTTGCGCAGGCGCGCGGGGGAGGTTCTGCATCGACGACGCTCGCTGACTCGACCGGACGTCGTGAGTCACCCCGGGTCGTATGAACGCGCAGCAACTCAGGAAGTGCGCTCTGGTCGCTCGGGTGGGGTTGAGTCGCTCGGGTGGGGTTGAGTCGCCCGCGTGGGGCTCGAGTCGTTCAGGCGGGGTCGTAGGTCCAGTCGGGGCGCTTGCGCCAGAACTTCTCGTCGTATGTGGCGACACCGTCGCGCAGGTCCAACAGCTTGGGCATCGGGAGCTCCCGGCGGCGCGGACAGGAACCCGACTCGATGTGCTCGTCGAACTCGGTGGGGAACGCCTCGAGGATGCTCGAGATCACGATCTGTTCCTCGACCGCGAGGAAGCAGCGGTTCCCATCGGTCACGTGGCCCAGCCAGCCGACGATCGCGTCGATGTCGTCGACCGAGCCGTTGCCCGTCTCGATGCGCTCCAGGTGCTCTGTGATCGCGCTCGAACCCAGCTTGCACGGCGGGCACTGGCCGCACGACTCCACCGACAGGAACCGTGAGAGGTGATAGGCGACATCCACCATGCACGCTGTGTCGTCGTAGACGATGTAGCCGGCGGCACCCATCCCGCTTCCAGCGGCTGCCATGTGCTCGTAGCTGAGAGGCGTGTCGAGCGCGTCGCCGGTCAGCACGGCGTTGGCCACGCCCGAGAAGGCGGCCTTGATCGAGCGACCGGGGCGGGTCCCGCTGCCGACCGCGTCGATCACCGCGCGCAGGGGAGTGCCGAGCTCGACCTCACCGACGTCGGGGGCCACCACGTCGCCGACGACCGTGGCGACGATCGTCCCGGGTGACTCCTCTGTGCCCATCGAGGCGAACCAGTCCGCGCCGCGGGCGAGTATGTGGGGCACGTTGGAGAGCGTCTCGACGTTGTTGACCAGCGTCGGGTTCGACTCGTGGCCGGCCTCGACGCTGGTCGCGTCGCTCACCGCGTGGGAATACGAGTCACCCTCGGCCTGGCTCTGGTCACGGGTGGCCGACCAGCCGAGCTGGGGCGCGGGGGAGAACAGGCCGTGCAGGTGTGGCGGCAACCAGCGGGGGAGCGGCTCGTTGCCCTCGATCACCTCAAGCATCGCCTTTTCCTCCCCGAAGAGGTACTCGTCGGGTCCTGCCACGATGTTCACGGTGCAGTCCGCGCAGATGCCGGCCTGTTGGAACTCCTCCACTGCCGCGGTCACCCGGGCGAGCTCGGCCTCGAAGCTCGCCTTGAGGCAGATGTAGACCTCCTGTGCGCCCACCGCGAGGCCGGCGATGATGACCCCCTCGACCAGTTGGTAGGGGTTCGCCCGGATCAACGCACGGTCCTTGAAGGTGCCGGGCTCGCCCTCGGCGCCGTTGCACACCACGTAGGTGGCGGGCCCGACCTGCGAGGCGATGCCCGCCCACTTCACCCCGGTCGGGAAGCCGCCTCCGCCGCGACCGCGCAACCCCGACGCCCTGATCTCCTCGATCGTCGCCTCCGGGCCGATCTCCTGGGCCCGCTTGAGCCCGAGGCCGCCGGTCTCGGTCGCCAGGTAGTGGTCGAGGGTCTCGATCGGCTCGCTCGGCAGCAGGTGTGTCACGTCGTTCTCCTCGACTTCACTGGACTCGGGTGGTCACCCATCCTCGCACGAGAGCGAGAATTCACAGGAGCCCGAGCTCGAGGCGCGTCTCCTCTGACATCTTCGACATGTCCCACGGCGGTGACCACACCAGGTTGACCTCCACCTCGTCGACCCCTGGCACCGAGCCGACCGCTCGCCTGGCATCCGCGGTCAGCACATCGCCCATGCCACAACCCGGGGCGGTCATCGTCATGTCGATCTCGATGCGGCGCCGGCCGTCGTCGAGCGGTACCTCGTCACAGCGGTACACGAGGCCGAGGTCGACGATGTTGACCGGGATCTCGGGGTCATAGACTCCTTTGAGCGCACCGATGACGTGTTCGGGTGAGTACGGCTCGTCGCCCTCGGCGTTGGGCACTGTCACCTTCTCGAGGCCGAGCGCATCGGCGTCCGCGCCGTCGACGCGCAACAGGGTGCCCATCTGGGTGAGCACCGTGACGCTGTTGCCGAGCTGCTGGAAGATCTCGACCTCGCCACCCTCGTTGAGCTGGATCCGCTCACCCTGTGGGACCGTCGTGGCGGAGATGTCCCTCGAGATCACCACCGGATTCCATTCACGTCTCATCTCTCACCTCCGTCGGGTGCACGCTCCTCCGTCGGGCGCACGTCTCTGTTCGGCGCACACCAAGGCCCGCGCTCCCAGGGCTCAATCGTGCGCGCCCTGATCGAGCGAGTCGATGCGGGCGTACATGGCTTCCCTGAGCCGTGGCGGATCGATGTCGTCGATCACCTGCGCGGCGAACGCCCCGATCAGCATCGACTCGGCCTTCTCGCGGGGGATCGCACGCGAGAGCATGTAGAACATCGCGTCCTCGTCGAGACGGCCCACGGTCGCCCCGTGGGTGCACTTCACGTCGTCGGCCAGGATCTCGAGCCAGGGCCGGGTGTCCGCCTTCGCTCGGCCCGAGAGCAACAGGTTGTGGTTGGTCTGTGACGAGTCGGTGCCCGCAGCACCGTGGTCGACCAGGACGTGACCACAGAAGCTGGCCCTCGCACGGTCGTCCACGATCGAGCGGAAGTCCTGGCTGCTCGTGCACTTCGGAACCCTGTGGTCGACCTTCAGCACCGTGTCGCAGTGCTGGTTTCCCGTGAGCAGGGACAGCCCCGACAGCTCGGCGGTGGCTCCCTCGCCGCACAGGGCCACGTCGAGGCCGTTGCGTGACAACCGGGCCCCGAGGTTCAACGACGTGCTCTCGAGGTACGCGCCGCGGTGTTCCTCGATGACCGTGTCGCCCATGTGGGTCCCGTCGGGGTGCTCGTCCTGGAGTCGCACGTGGTGCAGGTGCGCATCCACGCCCACCCGGATCCGAGTCAGTGCGTTGGTGAAGCCCGCACCCAGCGACACGTGGGACTCGATCACCCGACAGCTGGCACCCGCGCCGACGTCGATCAGCGTGGAGGGCTGGGTCAGGCTCAGCCCGCTGCCACCAGCCGATGCGGATGCGGCGCTTCGCAGGTGGACAACGTGGATGGGCGACCCGACCGCCACCCCCGGGCTGATCATCACCACCGCAGGGTCATGGCCACCCGCTGAGTTGAGCACCCGGAACCCGTCATCGGGGCCCAGGTCCTCCGGCAGCGGCGAGGCCCATCGGCCGAGCAGTTCGACCACACCTGATTCGCCGGGACCGACCAGGTCCGACAGGGCGCCCACCCGGGCTCCCGGGGGCAGCGGCGGCACCACCTCTGGATCCTCCGGCGAGTCCGACAGCTCCGGTGAGTAGCGGCCGTCGACGAACACCAGGCGGACCGCGCCGCAGCGGTTCGACGCGGCATCGAGGGCGCTGCGGTCGACGGCCACCGGCGCAGCATCGACCGGTTCGGAGCCTCGCAGGACCTCGGTCATCTCGCGAAGCGGCGTGTAGCGCCAGGGTTCGGACTTCGGATCAGGAAGACCGTGGGACTCGATCCACTCCCGTGTCCAACCCGCAACCGCGGGGTCGGTGCCGTCGATGATCGTGTCGAGGACCTCACCGGCCAGCTCGGTCGCAGCCATCGTCCCTGCGCTCACAGCAGCGACCTCGCCTGCGGCGCATCCCCCGCGGGCGAGGGTTCGGACCCTGTGCGTTCCCCGGCATCCGGGCCGGGGGCACCGGTGACATCGGTCGTCGCGCCGTCACCGTCGGGCGCCGGCGCGCCCTCGGCGCCGTAGCCCATCTCCTCGAGCTCGTAGGCGAGCTCCGGGCCGCCTTCGCGCACGAAACGGCCCGAGCGCAGCACATGGACCTTGTCGGGCTGCACGTACTCGAGCAACCGCGGGTAGTGGGTGATGATCAGCATCGACCGCTCCGGCCCCCGGAGCTTCTCGATGCCACCTGCGACGATGCGCAGCGCGTCGATGTCGAGCCCCGAGTCGGTCTCGTCGAGGATCGCGAGACGCGGCTGTAGAAGCGACATCTGGAGGATCTCGTTGCGCTTCTTCTCGCCACCGGAGAACCCTGCGTTGACCGAGCGCGACAGGAACGCGGGATCCATCTCCAACTCGGCCATCGCGGCCCTGGCCGTGCCGAGGAACTCCGTCGCGGAGAGCTCGGGCTCGCCACGGGCGGTGCGGACCGCGTTCACCGCGGTGCGCAGGAAGTACATGTTGCCCACGCCCGGGATCTCCACGGGGTACTGGAAGGCGAGGAACAACCCGGCCGCGGCGCGCTCCTCGGGCTCGAGCGACAGCAGGTCCGCGCCGTCGAAGAGCACCTTGCCCGAGATCTCGTAGCCCTCGCGCCCGGTGAGCACGTTCGACAGGGTCGACTTGCCCGAGCCGTTGGGGCCCATCACCGCGTGCACCTCGCCGGGGCCGATCTGAAGGTCGATGCCGCGCAGGATCTGGGTGGTCTCGCCGTCGTCGTCGGTGACCGCCGCGGTCAGGTTCTCGATGGTCAACATCAGCCAACTGCTCCTTCGAGGGTCACGCGCATCAGCGCCTGGGCCTCGACCGCGTACTCCATGGGGAGCTCGTCGAAGACCTCACGGCAGAACCCGTTGACGATCATGTTCGTCGCATCCTCCTCCGACAGTCCCCGCTGACGGCAGTAGAAGAGCTGGTCCTCGTTGATCTTCGATGTCGACGCCTCGTGTTCGATCTGCGCGGAGTCGTTCTTGACCTCGACGTAGGGGAACG
>CAYVYG010000123.1:0-8639 GCA_964454385.1 uncultured Microthrixaceae bacterium | reverse complement strand
GCTGACCCATCGGTGGCGATCAATGCGTGCACGGTTGCTCCTGGTTCTCCTCGCCGGGAGCGGTGCTCCGCACCGGCTGGTCTGTTCGGGTCTGTTCGTGCTCGGGGTTCTCCGGAGCACGCGTTCTCGCAAAACGGGATCTTCCCCGGGTCACAGCCTAGAGCCGTGGAGCGGGACAGGGGCGCGGTGGCTCACGACTGCAGGCCGCGGATGAGCTCGCGCAACTCACGACAAGGAGGTATGCCGAGCTCGGAGGTGCAGCGCAGACAGCGCGATGCGCAGCGCGCTGCCGAGGTGCGATCACCGGTCGCGATCTGCGCACGGACTGCCAGGACGCAGGCCCGTTCCGACCAGGGATCGCTGCGAAGCGCCCGGTTCGCCAGGTCCGTTGCCGTATGAGTCAGGCCGCGCTCCAACATGAGTGCACCGAGCTCCACCGCCGCATCGACGAACAATCTGGTCAGGCGCTCACGTTCGATCTCCAGTACCGCGGGGACGCGGACCCCAAAGAGCAGCTCACCGCGGTAGAGCCCGACCGCGTCGGCCAACCTCGTGGCAGCATCGAGGTCCGTCAGGGTTCCGGTGGCACAGGCTTGCTCGAAGTCGGCCACGTCGACGCTCCAATCGACCCCGCGTGACAACCACACGCAGTCCCGGTCGCTCTCGATCGGAGCCGGGCCGGCGCCGCAATCCCTGTAGGTCTTGCGCAGGTAGCAGAGCGTCACCCGCAGGTTGTTGGCTGCGGCCTCGTGGTCGTGGTCCGGCCACAGGATCCACTCCAGTTCGGATCGGGTGAACCTCTGTCTCAGGGCGAGAAGAGCCATGAGTGTCCGAACGCGTCCGCGGTGCCAGGTCGCGGCCTGCACCTCGACACCGTCCACGGAGACCACCGGGTCACCCAGCAGCTCCAGGCGGACCACGGTTCGTCCAGGAGGTGCAGGCAGGTCCTGCATAGCGGCGTTCCCCACGTCACGAAATCATATGGAATCTCCGGTCACCATGTCATCGTGAGACGCGGGCCGCCCGATTCGGTGACTGTGCACCGGTGACCGTGCGAGCCGCGCACTTGCGCTAATGGTCGGCTAATCCACTGACGGGAGGATGTCCGCTGGGCCAGATAGGCCTTCGCTCGAGGGGCGGCGCTGGGGCCGCTCCCGCGAGAGATCCACCCGAAGGGGGAGGACGCGATGACGCGAACAGCTGTGTCCGATGCAATGAGCCCGGTCCCACCCGACAGTGCGTCGGGCGGCGCCGGCCACTCCGGGCCACCTCGATGCAGTGACTGCACGGTCGAGCACCCGTCGAGGCGTTCCCGCGCCCGGTGGCGCATGATCGGGGTGCTCCTGGGACTCGTCGGCCTGTTGGGCTCTGTGGTGTTCGCAGGGCCCGTCTCTGCTGCTCCGCACAGCGCTGCCGCTCCGCACAGCGCTGTCGACGGGCCAGGACCGCCGGAGCCTCTGGCTGATGGCTTCGCCGGTCCGTTGTCGATCGACGTCAACTGGCGCGGCACGGTTCTCGTGGGTCAATCCTTCAGCGGCACCGCCTCGGAGATGTCACGCAAGGGCGCCGTGAGGGATCTGTTCAACACGCCCGGTCTGGGTCCGGTCGCTTACGGACCCTTCGGCACCGTGATCTACGCGACGGTGACCGGCGGTGACGAGGAACCACCGGCACCCGGGGATCAGCCGACCGTTCCCGATGCTCTGTTGAACGTGCGTCTACCCAACGGCCACACCTTCCAGCTAGCGGACCTGGGGGCCTTCGAGGAGGAGCACGACCCCGACGGTGACGTGCTCTACGGCGTCCACGACCTCACCGATGAGTGCGCGGCGCAATGGCCCGTCGAGCAGATCGGCCCGCCGGAGTACACCGGTGATGTCAACCCGAACCCCTACGCACTGGCCGTGACGCCCTGGGGGGTGTACGTGGCCGATGCCGGCGCGAACACACTGATGCTGGTCACCTGGTGGGGCACCATCCATGTCGTCACCCTCTTCGGACCGCAGCCGCTCGAGATCACAGCGGACTTCGCGGACGCCAACGGGGTGCCCGATTGCGCAGTGGGCCACACGTATTACACCAATGCGGTGCCGACCGACATCGAGGTCACGCCGAGGGGTGGCTACGTGTCGCTGCTTCCGGGTGGGCCCGAGGATCCCAGCGCCGGTGCCCGTGGGACGGTGATGAGGGTCAACTTGCGAAGCGGTCACGCCAGCGCACTGAGCACCGGGTTCCTGGGTGCGACCGACCTGGCGGTGAGCCCTCGAGGGCAGGTGTACGTGACCGAGCTGTTCGGGGGCAGGGTATCCCGGCTCACTCCCGGCGGGCCGGTCACCGTGGCTGAGTTCGACCAGCCCGTTGCGGTGGAGTGGCAACGGGGAAGCTTGTACGTCGCCCACGGCGCCTTCGGCAATGGAACGGTTAGCAGCCTGCGACCCTGAACCCGCTGGGAGGCGGAGCTCCACCCTCAAACCTGTTGAGCACGGAGACTGATGAGCACGGAGACATGAGAGCCATGGGCCGACGCGTCACCCGAGTGGCGCGTCGGCCTCTGCGTTGACCAGCGTTCGGTAGAGCTCGGCGTAGAGCCCACCGGCGGTGAGCAGCTCCGCGTGGGTGCCGCTCTGTGCGATCCGTCCCGCATCCAACACGATTATCGAGTCGGCACCGGTGATCGTGGACAGTCGGTGCGCGATCACCACCGCCGTCCGCCCCGCGAGCGCGGTCCGCAGTGCTGCCTGGATGGCGGCCTCGTTCTCGGCGTCGAGGCTCGAGGTCGCCTCGTCCAACACGACCATCGCAGGGTCCTTCAACAGCAAACGGGCGATCGCGAGGCGCTGCTTCTCGCCGCCCGAGAGCCGGTAGCCGCGCTCTCCCACCATCGTGTCGAAACCATCGGGAAGTTCCTCGATCACCCCGAGCACCCGCGCTGCGCCACAGGCGCTGCGCAGCTGGTCCGCGGTCGCATCCGGAGCCGCATACAGCAGGTTGTCTCGCACCGTCGCATGGAACAGATGCGGATCCTGGGTGACCACCCCGATCGCGCCACGAAGGCTCGACAACGTCAGATCCCGTACGTCGTGACCGTCGACGGTGACCCGCCCGCCGCGGACGTCGTAGAGGCGCGGGATCAGTGACGCGACGGTCGACTTGCCGGCACCCGATGGTCCTACGAGTGCGACGGTCGCACCGGCTGGGATGTCGATCGAGACCTCGTGGAGCACCGTGGGCGGGCCCCCGGGCAGCGCTCGCTCGAACGGTCCGGTCTCGAGGCTCGCCACCGAGGCCTCCTCGGCGCCCGGGTAGGAGAAGGTCACGTCCTCGAATCGGATGTGGCCCCGGGGCTCCGAAAGCGCGATCGCTCCGTCGCGGTCCGTGATCGGGTTGGGGGCATCGAGGACCTCGAAGACGCGTTCGAAGCTGACGAACGCGCTCATGACGTCGACGCGTGCGTTGGTGAGGCTCGTCAACGGTTCGTAGATGCGTGTCACAAGGGTGGCCAGCGCGACCAGCGACCCGGCTGTGATCGCCCCCGAGATGACCGACCGGCCACCCAGGTAGTAGACCGCGGCGACCCCGAGTGCCCCTACGAGGGCCATCGACGCCATGAACACCCGTGTGTAGACCGCTGAGCGCACGCCGATGTCGCGAACGGCGGCGGCGCGTCCGGCGAAGGTGTCGGTCTCCTCCTCATGGCGTCCGAACAGCTTCACGAGCATCGCTCCGGCCACCCCGAAGCGCTCGGTCATCTGGGCGTTCATCTCGGCGTTCAGCTCCATGCCGCGCCGGGTGTAGCCCTGCAGCCTGCGACCCACCCTCTTGGCGGGAACCAGGAACAGCGGCAACAACAGCACCGACACGATCGTCACCCGCCAATCGAGTGCCACCATCGCCACGAGGGTGGTCATGAGGGTGACAATGTTGGATGCCACCGTGCCGAGGGTGCCCGTGACCGCTCGCTGCGCTCCGATCACGTCGTTGTTCAACCGACTGATCAGCGCGCCGGTCTGGGACCTGGTGAAGAAGTGCAGCGGCATCCGCTGAACGTGGTCCAACAGCGCGACCCGCAGGTCGAAGATCAGGCCTTCGCCGATGCGCGCCGACCACCGTCGTTCGAGCAGCGACACCACCATCGCCACCACCGCTGCTCCGACCACCATGGCCGCCTGGAGTCCGAGCATCGTGACGTCGCCCTCGGGGAGGGTGTCATCGATGATCGAGCGGAACACCAATGGCGGGACCAGTGCCAGCAGGGATCCGGTGACGATCGCCACCAGGAAGCCCGCGAGCTGTGCCCGGTAGGGGCCGGTGAACGAGGCGACGCGGCGCACCAGGGCGCGGTCGAGCGACGCCCCTTCGGTCTTCGCGGGGTCCTGGTGGAGCATCCGCATCATCGACATGGTCACGCCGGAGACGCTACTTCTGCGCGCCGAGAGCCCACGGGCGGGGTTTCGCCCATGGTCCCTCCGGATCGCTCCGGTGATCGATGCGGGATCCTGTCAGGAACCCGGCTTCGCCCGCCGGCTCAGTTGGTGATCTCGGTACTCGCGAGGACCGCCGGGGGACGCTTCGGCGGAGTTCCCGCCGGTTCCGCAGGATCTGTGGGGTAGCCGTCGAAGTAGGCGTTCTTGTTCCCGAGGAAGCCGAGCTTGAGGCTCAGGTTCACGATGAACTCCGTGAGCACCGCATCGGCGACGGTCCCGACCGGTCCGGTCGCCTCGAGCTCGAGAGCCACCGTGGGCATCGTTAGGGTGCCCCCTCCCGGAACGGTCACCCCGGGAAGGGTGACCTTGATGTAGGGCAGGGTCGTGGCGTCGTAGTTGCCGGTCAGCTTGGCGTCACAGCCCGCCCCCTGGGCGGTGCAGTGGGTGATCACCATCTTCCCGGAGGACACGGCGCTGCCCCCCATGGTGGTGACGCCACGGAACTCCATGCCTTCTGGAATCGGGAACACGATCCCGAACCCCGAGGCGCTGTTCACCACCGGTTCGCCGACGAGCGGCTGCGATGCCTGGTACTTCGGGATCGACGAGGCGGCCGCAGCCGCGTAGACGGTGAAGGTGTCACCCTGGGCGACGGTCTGCGGAGCCCGTACGTAGGTGCTGAGCTTCTGGTACACGTCGCTGCTGATCCCGCTGACCGACACCTTGGCTCCCATGGTCGACACGGTGCCCGGGCCGTAGACGATCTCTCCGGCGTGGCACGTCGGATCGCTCTGGGAGTAGGTCGCCGTGCCGGCATCGCAGATGCCGAAGACCAGGTTGAACGTACCGGTGGCTGCTGGGGTCGGGAGAGCCGTGATGACACCAGTGGTCGTGTTCGCGGTGACCGTCGAGTCCATCCCACGGAACGCTGCCGGGATGTCCCCGATGATCGTGAGCGACGACGCGCTCACGGCCGATGCTCCACCCATGATCGTGTAGACATCGAAGCCGTTGGCCGAGGCATCGGTGACCACCGCGCCCGTCGTCAGGGCGCCGCTCCCACCGGAGCATCCGGTGAAGCGGTTGTTGGCGGTGTCGCGACCCTTGCAGAACACCGGCTGCGCGCCATCGGGGGTCGGGATCGTGAGGTTCGTGTAGGTATCGAAACCCGCCACCGAATCCACGTTGATGGTCCCCTGGGGAAGGCTCGCGCCATTCGATGCCGGTGCGATGTTGGTCGCCTTCGAGGTCGTGGAGTATCCGGCGTAGCCGGTGGCCTCGATCGTCGGGAGCGACGCCTCGGTGACAGTCACCACGCCGTCGACGTAGCCGAAGGTGTAGTTGGGGTCATCCGCGCCCGAACAGGTGGATGCGTAGGTGCCGGCCGGGCTCGCCGAGGTGGCGTTGGTGGTACACGTCGCGGGCGTGGCCGGAGCGGCGTCGCCGTTGCGCAGCCCCGAGTATGAGGCCGTGATCGCGGGTACCGTGCCGCCCTCCTCGAAGGTCGCGTCCGATGCGGTGACGGTCACAGAGGCCGGGGCGATCGTGACTGTTCCTGCTGCGTAGCCGAAGGTGTAGTTCGGATCAGCGGCACCGAGGCAGGCCGATGCGTAACTGCCTGCCGGACTGGCGGCGGTGGCATCGGTGGAACAGGTCGGCGGTGTGCCCGGAGCGACATCGCCGTTGACCAGACCCGTGTACGACGGTGTGATCGCAGGGACCGGGTCGCCGTAGGTGGTCGATGCCGACGATGCGGTCACGGTGACAGCAGCGGCGGTGATGGTGAGCTCACCCGCGGTGTAGGTGAAGGTGTAGTTCGGATCCGCTGCGCCGGAGCAGGTCGTCTCGTAGGTGCCTACACCCGCGCCCGGGGTCGCGGCGGTGGTGCAGACCGCCGGTGTCGCCGGCTCGGTCTGGCCCCCGGCGAAGCCGGTGTAGGTGGCGGTGATCGCCGGGATCGGATCGCCGTAGGTGATCGTCGCGGAGGATGCGGTCACGACCACCGGTGCAGAAGCTGCGGTCACCTCGACGACGCCGTCGACGTAGCTGATCTGGTAGTTCGGATCCGCTGCGCCGGAGCAGGTCGAGGTGTAGGTGCCGGCCGGGCTCGCCGAGGTCGCGTCGGTGCTGCAGACCGGAGGCGTCGCAGCACCCGTGTCGCCGTTGACGAGACCCGAGTACGACGGCGTGATGGCCGGAGGGGTGTCACCTTCGACGAACGACGCCGACGAGGCGGTGATCGTCAACGGGGCCGGGGTCACCTCGACGATGCCGTCGACGTAGTCGAAGGAGTAGTTCGGATCGGATGCGCCCGCACACGACGAGGTGTAGGTGCCGACCGGGCTGGTCGCGTCCGAGGACGATGAACACGTCGGTTCCACCGCTGGTGCGGTCTCGCCGTGTCGGAATCCCGAGTAGGAAGCGGTGATCGACGGTGCCGGATCGCCGTAGGTCTGCGACGCGGATGATGCGGTGACCGTCACCACTGCGGGAGCGATCTCGACGGTTCCGTCGACGTAGGTGAACGAGTAGTTGGCGTCGGCTGCTCCTGAGCACGTCGACGCGTAGGTCCCCGCGGGGCTCGCAGCGGTGGCTCCGGTGGAACAGACGGCTTCGACCGCGGGTGCGGTGGCGCCGTTGCGCAGGCCGTCGTAGGTGGCGGTGATCGTCGGGATCGGGTCGCCGAGGGTGATAGTGGCGGACGACGCGGTGACGGTCACCGGGGCGGGTTCGATCGTGATCGTGCCGTCCACGTACTCGACCGGCTTGCCGTCGAGGGCCGCACCCTCACAGGTCGTGGTGTAGGTGCCCACCGGACTCGCGGAGGTGGCGTCGGTGGTGCAGGTGGCCGTCGTGCTGGGCGGCGTCGAGTACGTGGCGGTGATCTCCGGTACGGGGTCGCCGTACGCGATCGCGGCCGACGATGCGGTCACGACGAGCTTCGTGGGAGCAGGAGACGGGGGAGTGCACGCAGCGGCAATCACGACGACGGCTCCGAGGATCGCGAGGACGGCTCGCGGCGCTATGGCCCGCAGTGGGTGCCCGGATCGGATCGTCGAGCCGCCGCGGCCGCGTCCGGTGCGCCGGGCTCCCCGCCGGGATCCACCGGAGCGCGCACGAGCCTGCGAGGAACTGCCACTCATCATCTCTACCCCCCGTTTCGGATTCGGACAGAACGCCCGAATCGGCCTTCGGACCCATCGCCTGCCGGGTCCGCTCAAGTGACGGGCGGGACCGTAGCACGAGATGCGGCGATGTGCCACGAAACCGTCACCGATCGTGGAACCGGGATTCTCCGAGCGCGTGCACGATCATCGCAGCGACCAAGATGTTCGCCGTGTCGACACACCGACAGCTCATGCGGAGCCGCTCGCACGCCGTGGCGCCGTGGCGAACAACGGTCCCGGTTCGGCGGCCGGTGGTCCTTGCAGCCATCGCAACGGTCGCCCTGGCTCTGTGGATCTCGCCGGGGGTCGCGGGTGCCGGGTTGCGCAGCGTCGTCGGCTCGGTCGAGGCAACCACCATGAGTGCCATGACCTGGTGGAAGGCGGCGATCCTCGGAACCGTCGAAGGGCTCACCGAGTACGTTCCGGTCTCCTCGACCGGTCATCTGTTGGTGGTGTCGGACCTCTTGGGCCTGGGTGACTCCGAGGCCGACCGGGCTGCGGCGAACACCTACGCGATAGCGATCCAGTTCGGCGCGATCATCGCGGTCGCGGGGCTCTTCTGGCGCCGTTTCGTGGCAATGCTCGAGGGACTGGTCGGCCGATCCGAGGCCGGGCGGCACCTGCTCGTGATCACGGTGATCGCCTTCGTTCCCGCTGCGGCCGTCGGTTTCCTCTTCGACGAAGCCATCGAAGACCGTCTGTTCGGGCCCTGGCCGATCGTTGCCGCATGGTTGGTCGGGGGGGTTCTGATACTCGGTCTCGAGCGGGCCGGGCTGATCCCCCACGGAGGTGCCGATGCGGATGACGACGACACCGTCTCCTCCCCGGCGGCCACCGTAGGTGGGACGCTCCGTGATCCTCTCCTCGACATCACCCACCGTCAGGCGCTCTTGATCGGGATCGCCCAGGTAGCGGCGTTGTGGCCCGGCACCAGCCGCTCATTGGCGACGATCCTCGGGGCGCTGCTCGTCGGGGTGGGCATGCGCGCCGCGGTGGAGTTCAGCTTCGTGCTCGGCTTCGTGACCCTCAGTGCCGCGACGTTCTACTC
>CAYVYG010000122.1:0-8688 GCA_964454385.1 uncultured Microthrixaceae bacterium | reverse complement strand
CGTAGCCCTTCTCGTTGTTGAAGAACTTGACGGTTCCGGTGGAAACACTCATTGCACTTGCTTTCTGTACTATCCGGGAGGACTTCGCCCGGCCGGTTGCAGTGTAGGGGACGGGAGCGCGACATCACGACAACGGCCTGCTCCGCCGCGCCCGATTGGCGATCACGACCACCGTCAACACCATCGGGAACACCTCCAGGCGACCGATGACCATCAGCACCGCGAGGATCATCCTCTCGGCGCCGGAATAGACCGCGAAGTTGCTCGCCGGTCCCGCCTGCCCGAGAGCCGGACCCATGTTGCCCATCGCGCTCACCGCACCCGAGAACCCTGTCAACACGTCGTTGCCCGCCAGGGTGAGTGCGAGGGTCGCACCCAGCACTATCGCTATGTACAACAGCACGAAGCCGGCTATCCGCCCCACGATGTCATCGCCGACCACTTCGGTGCCCAACTTGATGGGGATGACCGCCCGAGGACGTTCGGCGCGCCGGAGCTCCCGCCACGCGACCCGCGCCATCACCTGGGCCCGCAGCACCTTCATGCCACCCGAGGTCGAGCCGGTCATCCCACCCACCCACATGAACAACAACAACACGACCTGGGCCGCAGGGACCCACACGGCGAAATCACCGGGCGAGCCCGCTCCGGTAGCGTTCCCGAACCCCGTGGAGGTGCCGAGCGTCGCCACGTTGAACGAGGCCATCCGCAGCGACTCCGCGACCTCGCCGCCATCTGCAACCAGGAACACCGTCACCGCCAACGTTCCCGTCCCGAGCGCCACCAGGTAGGTGCGGAACTCCGAGTTGCGCAGATACTCGCCCGGGCGACCCCGCATGGCCGCGTACAACAACGTGAAGGACGCGCCACCGATGACCATGCCCACGATCACGACCGCCTCGACCGCGACCGAGTCGTAGGCGCCGACCGACGCCGCCTCGGGGGCGAACCCGCCGGTGGACACCACGGCGAGGGACAACCCGGTGGCATCGAACCAGCCGATCCCGGTGAGCATCAACGCCACCGTGCAGAGCACCGTGAAGACCACGTACACGCTCCAGAGGCGCTTCGCGGTCTCGCTCACCCTCGGCGCCAAGCGGTCCGAGGTCGGCCCGGGCGCCTCGGCACGGATCAACTCGAGCCCGCCCACTCCGAGGAACGGCAGCACCGCGACAGCGAGCACGACGATGCCCATGCCGCCGAACCACTGGGTGAGCTGGCGCCAGAACAACAGCCCCGGGGTGGCCTCCGCGAAGTCCGCAGCCGTGAAGATGCTCGAACCCGTGCACGTGAACCCGGAGACCGATTCGAACAGGGCCTGCTCGAAGCTCCCGATGAGCCCGGTCACCAGGTACGGAAGCGAGCCGGCCACAGAGCTCAGGATCCACGACATGGTCACTGCCACGAACACCGACCGCGCAGGAAGATCCGCGCCGATGCGGGTTCCCCGGCGCATCAGCTCACCCGACGCTGCGGTGATCCCCGCCGAGACCAGCAGCCCGGAGGTGCCGTGGCCACCCTCGATCAGATCGACCGCTGCGCAGACCAGCATCCCTGCCGCCGAGAACTCGAGCGACAGTCCAGCCATGTGGACCCAGAGGCTCGGGATCCGACGCGACGACCCGAAACCGCTCAGCTCCGCCATCGGCATCTCACCGGCCCGCGACCATCCGGCGGACCCTGCCCAGCGGAGCTGTGATCGCCGAGACGATCCCGTCGAGCACGGGGTACAACTCGATGCGGCCGGCGAACATCAACACCCCGACCACCACCACGGCGTCTGCGCCTATGTCGGTGACCGGGCGTCCGACACCCAGGTCGCCCAGGGCCGGCCCGTAGGTGGCGAGCGCGCTCACCGAACCCGACAGAGCCGTCACGATGTCGTCACCCGCGATCGCGAGGGCCACGAAGCCGGCTGCCGCGGTCGCCACGTAGAGCGCCTGGTACCCGAGTATCCGTGCGACCATGGGCTCGGGCACGACCTCACGTCCGACGCGCACCACCCTCACCAGGCCGGGACGCAACTGGGCGTTCAACTCGCGCCACAGGTAGCTGAACAGCGCCATCGCACGGGCGATCCGGAACCCGCCGCCGACCGATCCCGACATCGCCCCCACGCCGATCAGCACCAGCAGCATCATCGTGATGCCCGGTTGCCACGCCGACCAGTCGGTTACGTGGTGACCCGTGGAGGACACCGCCGAGGTCGCGGTGAACGCCGAGACGCGCAGGTTCTCCCACATCGAACGCCCGGGCGACTCGACGATTGCGATGACGACCGTTGCGGTGACTATGAGGCCCGTGTACACCCACAGCTCGAGCGCTCCCAGGACGCGGCTGCTGTGACCCCTCAGCGCCGACCAGATGACCGACAGCGACATGCCACCCAGGAACATCCCGGCGGTTCCCATCCACTCCAGGACATCGGAGTCGAACCAGGCGAACGACCGGGCGTGGTTCGAGAACCCACCGGTGGAGATCGTCGTGAACGAGTACGTGACCGCATCGAAGGGCCCCATGCCGCCGATCGCGAATACGAGCGCGCCGAAGATGCTGAGAGCGACGTAGAGCACCGCGTAGCGTCCGAGGAGCCGTCGCACGTGCCCGGAGGTCGGATGCGAGATGCCGGTCGGGACCCGGATCTGGGCATCCGCGGGCCCGCTGACACCCATGAACGGCAGCACCGCGATGATCGTGGCCAGAGCTGCGAAGCCCCCGATCCACTGCGTGGACGCCCTCCAGAACAGGATTCCCCTGCCGAGCCGTTCAGGGTCGGTGATGACCGACAGCGCCGTGGTGGTGAACCCGGCGGTCGACTCCATCACCGCCTCCTCGACGTTGCGGATCGTCCCTGTGACCAGGTAGACGACACTCGAGACCGCAACGAGCGCCAGCAACCCGACCGCCGCGGTGCGCAGGGAGCGACGCGGCGTGATCCGGTCCGGCAAAGCGAACCCCGCCCGCAGAGCCAGGCCCGCGAGAACCGATGGGGCACCCAGCGCCGCCAGAGCCGCCGCATCGGTTGCACCATCGGTGAGGTCAGCGACCGACGACGCCAACAGGGCACCGCCTGCCACCACGAGGGCCAACCCGGTGACGTTGAGCTCTGCGGACGCTCTGGTCAACCGGGTTCGGGGCGCATGCGAGGACCCGGTTGCTGTCGACGATCCGGCAGAGGCGTCCGCGCTCACGCGAACAGACGGCCAACGCGGTCGGCCACCTCTGGCATCGAGAACACCACGACGTGGTCGCCCGCCACCAGCTTGGATCGGCCACGGGCGATCTCGGGCTCTCCGTCGTGGACCACCGCCCCCAGGAGGATCTCCCTCGGAAGATCCATGTCGGCGACCAGCACGCCGTCAGCAGCACTTCCCGGGGCGACCTCGTACTCGAGTATCTCCACGGCTCCCTCGAGGAACGTGGCTACCCCGGCGATCTCGCCGCGCACCAGCGAGATCACGCGATCGGCCGTTGCGGTGCGCGGCGACAGGGCGGCATCGATGCCGATCTCGGTGAGCATTCCCAGCAGCTCCAAACGATGAGCGATCGCCAGGGTCTCCCCCGCTCCCTGTGAGTTCGCGAACAGACAGGCGATGATGTTCGCATGGTCGGCTCCCGTGAGCGCGACCACGGCGTCGAATCGTCCGACCTCCGCGTCGAGCAGCACCTCGGCATCGGTGACGTCACCGCGCAGCACCGTCACCCGGTGCAGACGTTCGGCCAGCTCGGTGGCTCGCACCGGGTCCGCTTCGATGATCACCACCTCGGCGCCGCGCCGGGCAAGCGGCACGGCGACGAGCTCCGCGGTGCGCCCACCACCCAGCAGCAACACGCTGCGCGGCGCGCGAGCAGCCAGGCCCAGCACCTCCATCAGGTGCCGCCGGGTCGCCCGCTTGCACAGCACTCGGACCATGTCATCTGCGCGCAGCTCGTGGTCGCCGCGGGGGATGATCGTCTCGCCCGCGCGCGAGATCGTCCCGAAGAGGAACTCCCAGTCGGGTTCGTTCTCGAGTGCCACCTGATGCAGGGTCTTGCCGACCAGCGCTGAATCCCCACCCAGGCGCGCCCCCACGATCAGGACCTCACCCCCTGCCAGCACCTCCACCTCGGCCGCGCCGGGCATCTCGAGCAGCGCGAGGATGTCGCGGGCGGCCTCCTCATCGGGGTCGATCACCAGGTCCGCTCCGAGCGCTTCGCGCAGCTCGGCCGCAGAGTCGCTGCGCAGCTCGGCGGCTTCGATGCGCACGAGGGTGCGGTTGACACCCGCCTGCTTCGCGGCGAGCGACGCCATCAGGTTGACCTCGTCGTCGTTGGTCACCGCCACGAGCAGCTCGGCCCGTCCCACACCGGCGCGCTTGAGTACGCCGGGATGCGTGCCGCTGCCGAGGATTGCCATCACGTCGAGTTTCTCCTCGACGATGGACAGCCGTTCGGGGTCGCTCTCGATCACAGCCACGTCGATGCCCAGGTTGGAAAGACGTTCGGCGACGTATGAGCCGACCTCTCCCGCCCCCAGCACGATCACGTGCATGGCAGGGCTCCCCGACGAAGCGCGCTCATGCGGGCGCTTCCACCTCCAGGTCGCGCCCCCGCTCTCCCAGGGAGGCCCGCAGATCGGCGACGAGGTCGTCGCGAACCGACCGATGGGCGGGATCATCCCAGAGGTTCCACCACTGGTGGGGATCCTCGGTGACGTTGTAGAGCTCACCCTCGGTGCCGTCATAGCGGATGTCGATCGGCGCCGACAGGGCATCACCGAAGAGGGCGTTGGCGACCCGCGACTTCTCCAGGCCGTTCGGTTGACCGGCGGTGCTCGGTTCGTACGCGGTGCAGATCCAACCGTCGCGGTAGATCGTGCGCAGGTGCATCCCCCAGCCGGGGAACTGGCTGTCCCACTCGCACAGCGCTCGCTCACGGCCGGAGCCGTCCGCGGTCGGCAGGGGTGAGCCCTGGCACCAATCGGGCGCCTCGAGACCGGCGATCGCACAGAACGTCGCCGCCAGGTCGACCTGTTCGACCGGTTCGCTCACCTCGCCGGGGACGATCCCGGCGTTCGCGGAGGGTGCCCACACCAGCGGCAGACGCATCAGCGCGTCGGTGTGGTACGGCCCCTTGTAGAGCAGGCCGTAGTCCCCCTGAAGCTCACCGTGGTCGGTCGTGAAGAACACGTCGGTGTCAGCGAGCCAGCCCTTTGCGTCGAGGTGGGCGAGCACCCGACCGCACGCTTCGTCGACAAGCTCGTTCATCACGTGGACCTTGGCGTTGATCTCGCGGATCTGGTCGTGGGTGAGCGTGGGCACCGAGAAGACCGCCGGGCCGCCCTCGGCGTTGATGAACGTGCCCTCGTAGTAGCCGAGCCAGTGCGCCGGTTTGCGCTGCAGGATCCGGCGGATCTCCTCGTCGGATCCGGGGTGGCCCGGGGGCAGGTCCAGGTCCTGCCAGCGGACACGGTGCAGCTCCTCGGCGGGAGGGTCCCACGGGTGGTGCGGATCAGGGAACGACATCCAGATGAACCAGTCATCGTCATCGGCGTACTCGTCGAGTTGCGCCGTGACCAGATCGGCGACCCAGTCGGTGTGGTACCAGACGGTCGGGATCGGGTTGTTCTTCGTCTCGGGAGCCCCTGTGTCGCCACCCGGTGTCGCGCCTAGCAGCGGAGCGAAGCTCTCCAGGTGCTCAGGATGGTTCTCGGCCAACCAGGTCCCGTAGTGGGCGACCGGGTGGTTATTGAACTGGGCGATGTGTACCGCCTGGATCGAACGGTCGAACCCCCGCCAGGGGCCGGTCTCACCTAGTTGCCAGCGCCGGTTCTCCTCCCATCGGCCCTCGGGGTCGAAGGCGGGTTCGAAGTGGGCCTTGCCCAGCAGCGCGGTGCGGTAACCCGCCTCGTCCCGGAGGTGCGCGGCGATCGACGGAGCGTCGGTCGGCAACGGAATGCCGTTCGCGACCACGCCGTGGGTGCGCGGGTACTGACCGGTGAGCATGGTGGATCGCGCGGGCATGCAGACCGTGTTCTGGTTGTAGGCCCGTCGGTAGTTGATGCCCCGCGTGGCCAACCCGTCGACCACCGGGGTGCGGGCGATCGAACCACCGTTGCAGCCGAGTGAATCGTAACGCTGCTGATCGGTGGTGATGAACAAGATGTTCCGTCCCATGGCCCCCTCGGCTGTGAGCTCGATTCCTCGTCTCGATGCTCTGAGCACCCTACTGACCGCAGCGAGCCCTACCGATGACAGGACCGTCAGTCGAACGCCAGGCCCTCGAAGTCACCCGAGGTGCGCCAGCGGTACATGAGGTTGAAGAAGGCGACCGGCCCGTCCGGATAGCGCGCTGCGTTCAATCGCTCGCGGATGGTGGGCAGCCGTCCCTCGTTGTTGTAGTAGCCGGGTGTGCACTCGGCGTTAC
Organism: uncultured Microthrixaceae bacterium; assembly: GCA_964454385.1. Lineage (GTDB taxonomy): Bacteria > Actinomycetota > Acidimicrobiia > Acidimicrobiales > Microtrichaceae > JAMLGJ01. Next base: position 2,283 of record CAYVYG010000122.1, on the reverse strand, counting down.
CGATGAAACCGGATCCGCTCACATCGAGTCGCTGCACCCAGTCCTGCTCGGCCTCGGCTGTCGCCTCCACCCTCTCGGCGCCTGTGGCCAGCGCATGGGACATCACCGCAGCGATCCGCTGAGCGGCATCGGAGTAGTTGTGGGTGACGTTGGATATCAGGTTGGCGCCCTGGCTGAGCCCGAGGATGAACAGGTTCGGGAAGCCGTGGGTGTAGGTGCCGTGGAGGCTGCGCATGCCGTCGGCCCAGTGATCCTCGAGCAGGAGTCCCTCACGACCGATCGTGTCGAAATGCGCACGTGGCGAGATGTTCACCTCGAACCCCGACGCGAGCACCAGCGCGTCGAGCTCGTGGTGCCGACCACATGCCCACACACCTGTCCCGTCGATGCGCTCAACCCCGGCCCCATCGGTGTCGACCAGCGTGACGTTGTCGCGGTTGTAGGCCTGGAGGTACTCGTCGTGGAAGCACGGACGCTTGCACAGCTGGCGGTACCAGGGCTTGAGAGCCGCCGCGGTGGCGGGATCCTCGACGATCGCATCGACCCGCGCGCGGATCTCGTTCATCTTCTCGTCGTCGCTGTCCTCGTAGGCGCGCGTGATCAGATCGGGTCCGAAACCCTCCCCGATTTCCCGCGCCTCGGTGGTCAGGACGATCACGCGGTCACGGATCCGCTTCGCTATGTCGGTCCAGCCGTCACGCACGAGGTCCTCCTCCGCGAACCCACCGTTCTGCAGGGTGGCGAAGTTGATGAGCCAGCGCTGTTGCCATCCGGGTTCCAACGCTGCGAACTCCTCGGGGTCGATCGCGTGGTTGGCGCGCACGTCGATCGAGGAAGGGGTGCGCTGGAACACGTGCAGCGCACGGGCGTCCCGTGCGAGCTGCGGTATCACCTGCACCGCGGTGGCGCCCGTTCCGATTATCCCCACCCGCTTGTCCGCGAGGTTGCGCATCGGCGCACCGCTGGGATCCCCGCCGGTGTAGGACCAGTCCCAGCGCGCCGTGTGGAAGCACTTCTTCGAGAACGTCTCGATACCGGGGATTCCGGGGAGCTTGGGACGGTTCAGCGGTCCGGTGCCCATCGCCACGAACCGCGCCGAGATCCGATCGCCCCGGTCGGTGGAGATGATCCAGCGTGCTGTGTCGTCGTCCCATCGCAGGGCGGTGACCTCGGTCGAGAACAGGGCGCCATCGCGCAGGCCGTAGCGGCTCGCGATCCGCTGGGCATGGGCCAGGATCTCCGCTCCGCCCACGTACTTCGCCGATGGCATGTGACCCGTCTCCTCGAGCAGCGGCAGGTACACCATCGCCGCGGTGTCGCACATCGCACCGGGATAGCGGTTCCAGTACCAGACACCACCCTCGCCGCCGGCGCTGTCGATGATCCGAACATCGTCGATCCCGGCCTCCACGAGCCTCGCACCGGTGAGCAGACCTGCGAACCCGCCCCCGATCAGCACGACGGTCACCTCGTCGACGACCGGTTCGCGCTCGAAGGGCGTCACCCACGGGTCGGCGAGGAAGTGCTCGAACCGACCCGCTGGATCGATGTACTGATCTGCGCCGTCGGGACGCAACCGCTTGTCGCGTTCCATGCGGTAGCGCTCGCGCAGCTCAGCCGCGCCGGTCGGGTCGCCCTCGGGGCGTCGAGCTTCGGAGGCATGCACGGGGGATCGATCGGACGCGTCGCTCATCGACAGATGATCCCCCGGACCACCCCGACTCTGCGGCGCTTGCCATTTGGTGTGGCGGATGTCACATCATGTCCTCACCCGTGGGGGTGTGAGGAGCGGGTCGACGGTCCGAGGCGGTCCCAGGGTGCCGGCGGTCGTAGGGTGCCGGGATGACTCGACCACCGGGCGCGTTCACGACGGCTACGTCAGTCACCCGTGGCGACATCCCCGAGCACGAGAAGGCTGCGGTGTACCACGCCGAGCTGGTTGCCGGATGGGACATCCTGGGCAACGCGAACGGCGGATACCTGATGGCCCTCGCAGCAAGGGCGCTCACCGATCACACCGGACGACCCCAACCCGCCTCGCTCACGGCGCACTTCCTGACCCCCGGCACCCCGGGGCCACTGCGGATCGAGGTTGCCACGCTGCGCAGCGGTCGACGCTTCGCAACTGCACGTGCGCTGATGCGAACCGACGAGGGCAGGCCGGTACTGGCGGTGTTGGGCACCTTCGGCGACCCCGGAGCTGCCGAATCCCCCTCCGAGACAGGTCCGGGCCTCGTGGGTGCATGGACGCCTGAGCGGTCCCCTGTGGCGGAGCGCGGTCCC
>CAYVYG010000121.1:0-8806 GCA_964454385.1 uncultured Microthrixaceae bacterium | reverse complement strand
CCTGCTCGTGGCGAGTGAGTGGCGAGGCGGCGGTGGCGGGGTCATCGGTGATCTGGTCGGATTGGCTTCACGCAAGGCGCGCGAGCGTGAGCGCCGTGACAAGGCCGAAGCGGTCCTCGAACGTTGTGGACTACTCGACATCCGCCACCGGTCCGCTGCCTCTTTGCCGATCGGTGCCGCCCGCATGGTCGAGCTCGCCCGGGCCCTCATGGACGACCCGACCGTACTGTTGTTCGACGAACCAGCGTCAGGGCTCGACTCGACAGAAGCCCGGCGCTTCGGTGGTCTCATCGCAGAGATCGCCGACAACAAGGAGGCGGCCATCCTGCTGGTCGAACACGATGTGGGGTTCGTCATGGAGCGCTGCGATCGGATTGTGGTGCTGCATCTGGGTGAGGTCCTCGCCGACGACACCCCGGAAGTCGTCCGGGAGGACCCTATGGTGCTCAGCGCCTATCTCGGAACGCCAACTACCTGATCCGCGGTGTTCACCCATCGGCGGTGTTCACCCATCGGCAGCCCGCTACCGCCTAGATTCGTGCACAACGGAGTTCCACCCTCTGACGATCAGGAGTGACGATGGCCAGGAACCGGCTCATATCGCTATCGGGCGTACTCGTGTGCGCTCTGGTGCTCATGTCGTGTTCGGAGTCCGTCGATGACGACGGAGCCTCGCCGAGCGACGACGGCTCCGACCCAGCGGAGCCCGCCGAGCGGACCACCCGGGGGGTCACCGACACCTCTATCAAGGTCGGGGGTGTTCAGTACGGCGTCTACTTCGGCGATGCGTCGCTCGGGGTGGAAGCCCGGATCAACGAGGCGAACGCGGACGGCGGCATCCACGGGCGCACGATCGAGTTCGTCGGCGCCAAGGAGAACGACAACGACGCCACCAAGGATCAGGATCTCGTGCGGTCGTTGGTAGAACAGGACGGCGTGTTCGCCCTGCTCCCGGTCATGGCGGGCACCTTCGGGGCGGGTGACTACGTCGTGGAGAACAACATCCCGATGTTCGGCTACGGCATCAGCCCCGCCTTCTGCGACAACGACGTCGCGTTCGGGATCACCGGATGCGTCACGAACCCGTCCCTCGAGATCGCCTCAAACGCGCTCGGAACGGCGCTCGACGACTTCTTCGACGGCGACACCGACAAGTCGATCTCGTTCATAGCGGAGGACAACGACGGGGGCCGCGGGGGCCTCGTCCTGCTGAAAGCCTCGGTTGAGGACAAGGGCTTCGATGTTCCCTATGCGGAACCGGCGCTTCCGGCCCCACCGGAACAGGTCGGCGACGTGTCACCGTTCGTGAACGAACTGCTCAAGTCCGACGGCGGTGAAGCACCCGACGTCATATACCTGCAAGCCACGCTCGGCGGAACGAAGCTCGCGGATGGGCTGCAGCAAGCCGGTTACGAAGGCACGATCATCACACCTTCCTACAGCCCACTGCTGCTCGGCACGCCCGGCTACGACGGCGTCTACATCAACACCCAGTTCGGCATGGACCCGGAGATCGCGGCCAACGCCGAGATGCTCGAAGCGGTCCACGAGATCGATCCCGAACAGGAGATGAGCCTCGCACTGGTGTCGGGCTACCGGGCCGCTGACATGTTCGTCGAGGCGCTCGAGGCCACCGGCGAGGACCTGACCGTCGAGACGTTCCTGGCGACGCTCAACGACGGCTTCAAGTATTCGGTCGACGGGGTGGTCGGTGAGTCGACCTGGCCGGACAACCATGACAAGCCGGTCCCGTGCGGCCTGCTGACCGAGGTGCGCGGCGAGCAGTTCATCACGATCCAGGACCTGATCTGCGGTGAGAACATCCAGATAGGTTGACCCCCGAATGACCGAGTTCTGGAGCCTGGTGCTGGCGGGCGCCGTATCCGGTGGCCTGTACGCGATCATGGCCTCCGGTCTGGTGCTCACCTACCAGGCATCCGGTGTGTTCAACCTCGGTCAGGGATCGGTGGCGTTCGTAACCGCCCTGGTGTACTTCCAGCTCCACTCGCCAGACGGTCTCGGACTCCCGATCCTCCCGGCGGCGATCATCGCGATCCTCTTCGTTGCTCCGGCACTCGGGGTGCTGCTCGACCTCGTGTTGTTCAGGCGGCTTGCATGCGCTCCCGTCGCGACCCGCCTGGTCGGCACGCTCGGGGTTCTCATAGCGCTGCCGGCGGCAGCTCTCATCACCATCGAGGTGATCAACCGGGTCTTCGGATCGACGATGCCGGAGGTGGCCGGCGACGCCGGGGTGAGCCCACCTGGCATCGGGCCCACTCCTCCGACGACATGGTCGATCTCCGAGGGGATCGCGATCAACTCCGACCAACTCGCGGTTCTGGGCGCTGCGGCCGCAGCCGCGTTCGGGTTGTGGTTCCTGATACGTCACACCCGACTGGGGCTCGAAACCCGCGCCGGGGTGGACCGACCTGTGCTCGCCAGGCTGCGGGGGATCGACACCGACCGTTCATCGCGGATCATCTGGGCGGTGTCCACGCTGCTGGCCGGATGTGCGGGAGTCCTGATCGCGCCGCTGTTCGACCTGTCCGCGATCACCTTCCAGATGATCGTGTTCACATCGTTCACCGCGGCCGTGGCAGCCCGCCTGCGGTCGGTGCCGTTGGCCTTCGCGGCCGGACTGGCGCTCGGAGTGGTCCAGAACCTGGTCCACGGATACGCCCCGGACTTCCTGAAGGCCATCTCGGGCTTCCGCAGCTCGGTCCCGTTCATCTTGTTGTTCGTCCTGTTGTTCTTCGTGAAGGGACGCGATGGCCGCGCCGCGGGATCGGTCGCCGAGGACGCTCCGGGCGAGGACCCGCTGGCCGGGATGAACCCCTGGCGGCGGCGCGCCCCGTGGATCCTGGCCGGCACCGTGTTGTGTGCATACGCGCTGTTCGTCGCCAACGGGTACTGGGTCGGGATCCTCAACCGCGGGCTGGTTCTGTCCCTCGTGTTCCTCTCGCTCGTGGTCGTCACCGGCACGGGCGGGATGATCAACCTCGCCCAGGCGACCTTCGTCACCGTCGGTGGATTCACCGCAGGCTGGATCGTCAATCACCAATGGCCCTCCACGATGCCTGTGCTGATGGATAACGGGCGGTTGGTCTTCTGGGTGGCGTTGGCTCTCGCAGTGGTGGTCGCCGCCGCGGTCGGCCTCCTGGTCGCACTTCCATCGATTCGTCTCGGTGGACTGACCCTGGCTCTGGCCACCCTTGCGCTCGCGTTCATCGGTGATCGCCTGGTGTTCCAACTCGAAGGAGTCCGCAACGGCTCGCGCGGGTGGTCACTGAAGGCACCGGAGCTGGGGCCCTTCGACCTGGCCGATGACCGCACGATGTTCACCGCGCTGGCCTTGATGGTGCTCGTGTGCATCTGGATCGTCGGCAACCTCTCGCGGTCGGCCACCGGACGCGCGCTGCTCGCGTTGAGATCCTCACCCGAGGCGGCCGCGGCGTCCGGGGTGGACCCCACACGCACGAAGCTCGTGCTCTTCGCGGTCTCCGCCGGCCTCGCCGGGTTCGCGGGCGCCTGGTTCGCGGTGGTCAACAGCCCCATCACGAACTTCAGTGCCCCACCCCTGTTGGGGCTCATCTGGCTCGCGGTAGCGGTCACCTTCGGGATACGCAGACCCGGTGGTGCGGTTCTCGGAGGCATCGTCTATGCGGTCCTGCCGGTCGTGCTGCTCGGAATCGGAGGGGATTGGGAAGAGCCATGGGAGTCGATCCCCGATGCGGTGCGCCAGATCATCGGCAGCGCCGAGATCGCATCGCTGCTGTTCGGCCTGGGAGCCATCGCGCTCGCCCGGGAACCCGATGGTGTGCTCGCTCAAACCACCAAGGCACTCAGGGAACGACGACTCGCGAAGGCCGGCCCCCGCCGCGATCGAGCGGTCGCCTCCCGCATCGAGCAACCCGAGAGGCCGGTACCTCAGAAGCCCAACAGGACCGGGGCGGGCGAACAGAGCCCGATCCTGGAGCTGCGCGAGGTGTGCGCCGGCTACGGCGAGGTCCTGGTGCTCGATGGATTGTCACTCCAGGTCATGCCCGGCGAAGTCATCGCCGTGCTGGGAGCCAACGGCGCCGGCAAGTCGACGTTGTGCGGGATGATCGCCGGGACGGTTGCCCTGCGATCGGGTCGGCTGTCGTTCGAGGGCCGCGAGATGACCGACACCGCGACCCACATGCGGGCACGCCAGGGAGTGGTGCTCGCACCCGAAGCCAGGGGTGTGTTTCCGGGTTTGTCGGTCGAGGACAACCTGGCGGTCAGACTCCGAGCGGAACCCGCTCGCGTACGGGCGAAGCAGCGTTTCCCGATCCTCGCCGAACGCAACCACCAAACAGCGGGGTTGCTCTCGGGCGGTGAGCAACAGCAGCTGGCATTGGCAGCGGTGCTCGCTGACCCGCCCCGGGTCTTCATCGCCGATGAACCGTCCCTGGGGCTGTCACCGATGGCCACGGCCAGCGTGTTCGAGGCCCTGGCCGAGCTGAAGGCCCTCGGAACCACGCTCATCCTGGTCGAGGAACAGGCCGGCGGTGCCCTGGCTCTTGCCGACCGGGTGGTCATCATGGACCTGGGGCGGATCGTCTGGGATGGACCTGCGAGCGAGGTCGACCTCGAGCGGCTCGCGACGGCCTACATGGGTCGATGAATGAGGTCCATGGCTATCCGGCCCCGAGTGCAACCTGCTCAAGGCGCCGGTAGCCGGTCTCCATGCCATCGACCATGCCGGTGCCGAGCACCGCGTCCCTGGTGGCGGCGTCGGGGTAGGTGATGACCAGGGTCAGGAGCGTGCCCTCACCGACCGCGGTGAGGGTCATCTCGTTGAGCGTTGCCGGGGCGTCGTCAGGGATGAAGTCGCCACGCATCTCTTCTGTGAAGACCAGGCGGTGAGGGGGTTCGATCTCGAGGACCTCGCCGGTGGATGCGAAGCTGGTCCCGTCCTCGTCGTTGCGCCAGAGGTAGTGGTGCTTCTGGCCGACCGCAGTAGCGGTCTCACAAGTCGGCATCGACCAGCCATCGGGGCCAAGCATCCATCGTGACACGAGCTCGGCGTCGGTGTGCGCGGTCCAGACCTGCTGGACCGGGGCACCTATGACCCTGCTGACCCGCACGGTGGTGTCGTCGAGGACCTGCGCCATCGCCGGGAGCTCCGCGGCGAAGGACCTCAGGTCCGCGAGCACGGCGTCGATCTGACCCATCGCCTCGCGAGCGCCCTGTTCCATCCCCATCTCGAGCAACTGGTCCAGTTGTTCGGCGCTGTCGAAGAACGTGGTCGTGGTCACCCGCGAACCCGACGCCGTCGGTTCGAACTCGAAGACCATCCTCATGGTCGGCATGTCGGTGTTCGGTGTTCCGTCCGCGTGCGCGAACCCGTCGAGGACCTCAAAGGCCACCTGAGGCTCGACTCGCAGGAACTCCCAGTAGCCGTGCGAGGCCTCCCCCTCCGGACCGGTCATCGAGTAGGCGGACCGACCGCCCGGGTGGAAGTCGTGGCGGGTGAAGGTTGCGGGCCAACTCGGCGGTCCCCAGAACCGCTCGAGCCGGCGCGGGTCGCAGTACGCGTTCCACACACGCTCGGCCGGCGCGGCGAAGTCCGCCACGATGGTCAAGGTGAGCGCATGAGCATCCTTTTTCACCGATGTGATTGGCATGGGACGGTTCCTCGTCGGTTGGTGATGGTAGGGGTGGGCGCTCTTGGCCGGGCCGAGCGCAGATGGTCATGCGTCCTCGTCGAGAAGCGCGTCGAGACGCTCGATGCGCGTGCGCCAGAGCCCCTCGAACGAGTCGAGAAGCACCTGGGCCTGTCGGATCGCGGCGGGCCTGCAGCTCACGAGCCGTTCGCGGCCACGGGCCTGCTTCGCGACCAGACCGGCGCGTTCGAGCACCGTCACGTGCTTCTGGACTGCTGCGAAGGACATGTCGTAGTCGCCGGCGAGCTCGGAGACCGTCTGGTCGTCGACCAGTGTCCGGCGAACGATGTCGCGCCGGGTGGCGTCAGCCAGCGCCCGGAAGACCCGGTCGATCTCATCATCGGTCAATCGATCACGATCTACAACCATATGGTTGTATATTACAGGCGGTTAATCAGCGGTCAACCGTGAGATGGCTTCGCCGGCCACCGCGATCAGCAATCGAGTGCAGAGCGAAGGGCTTCGCACGCTTGACGGAGGCGCATCGGATCGAGAGCGCACTGACGATCTCGGTCACCACGGCATGGTTGGCCTGCGCTGCGGCAAAGGTCAGGCGCGCATTGAGGTCCTCGGAGGGGAGGTACGGGTAGTCATCGAGGACTTCCGCCTCGTCGGCTCCAGGCGCGATCAACGCGAGCACGTCGGCAACCCACATGTGCGTCCAGAGCAGGCCATCCTCGTCCGCCAGCAGGATCCCGTGTACCAGAGGGGTGAAGATTTCACACCTAGCCGAATAGGTGCGGATCTCCTCACAGAGAATCGCAGTCGCTGCACTCGCTTCACGCGCATCATCATCTTCGCGCTCAGACTTCGACGGCGAAGAGGCCCAGGTCTATGCGGTCTGGAGCGAGGCAGTCACCAGTCGATCGAGATTCCCAGCTGTCAGCGTTTGGAGCCGCTTCGAGGGCACCAACTCGACCCAGCGGTCGAGGCTGCCGAGGTCGAAGGAGTCAGGAAACTCCAGCTCTGGCAATGTCACCTGACCGTGGCGAGTTGCGAGCAGGTAGACGGTGTCGAAGAGCGCCTTGGACGGCGTAGCGACTCCTGCCCGGATGCCATCTCCGCCTGTGAACCCGCCGAACAGATCGGGGTGAATTCGGTGGATCTCGTAGCGGCCGAAGGCCGTGTCGTAGGTACGGGTCTTGCCGAGTGACACAGCGAAGGTCGCTCGGGGAATCTGTTCGATCATGCCGTGCCGCGACAGAGCGCTCCATCCCGAGATGTAGCTGGGGTAGGGGTTCGTGAGCGCGGGCAGCACGACCGAAGGACTGGGGGCCTCGACCCCAACATGCCAGAGGCCATGATGCACCTTGGTGATCAGGCCGCCCTCAGCAAGACGCGCAAGCGTCTTCGATGCCACTGGGACTGAGCAGCGCCAGGCCGCAGCAGCTTCATGGGTTGCCACCACTGGTCGGCCAGTCCACTTCAGTTGGAGGTAGCGGTCGGTCGCGCTCATGTCCGGCCTCCGTTTCGCTGCGTGTCTACGACTATCGCATCCAGGCCGTCCGCTACGGTCATGCGCATATTGTCCCACGAAGCTTCGTCGTACAGCGAAGCCAGCTCGGCATCGAGAAAAGGGGCCACCTCGCTGGTGAAGCTCGCGAAGGGGATCGACATCGCTCGCTCTGCGGCATCTTTCGCATAGGCGGGGTCGACCCCGGACAGATCTTCGCCCTCAGCGTTGTGCTGCCGGAGCAGCAGGTCGAGGTCGAAGATGTCTCGGGCCTTGGTTTCGCTCCGCAACGCCAGCGCAGCGATCTTCTGGGCGATCGCCGCGCCGCGCCGGTAGTGGAGCACGCACGGTGAGTGAAGGCCGTAGGGCGCCACGATCTCGTTCGGTACGGATCTGAGCGCGACGTCGTCGCTCTGGCCATCTCGGCCTGAGAACTCGACCTTCGTTCGGATGAGCTGGTCGTGCTCTGCGGCGCTGAGTGCGATCTTCCATCGCAGCGTCGTTTCGGTCTCTTTGGATGCCGACACCTCCGCAAGTCCAATCTTGGATTGCCGAGCGAGGACGGCAAGCTGAGTTCTACCCTCCAGGAGCCCTCCGACCTTCTTGGCAATCGTCCAGCTCGCCTTGGACTGGAAGTCCAGGTCGATGTCGTTGGAGTAGCGCGGACTGTCGAAGAAGTACCGGAGGTTGGCTCCGCCCTTCAGGGTGCACCAGTCAGCTCCCTTCACAAGGAGGACACGCAGGAACAGAAGGTGGAAGGTCTCGATGATCTGCGCTTCGCTACGTAGCTTCACCTGTATAACGGTGCCAATAGTTGACCCATATGTCAAGGTTTAGGACCGTACAGCGGGCACCGGTCACGATCACAACCAACCACACGCCGGTGACACCGCCATGCGGTGCCGACCGGGTCTTCGGACTGAACCGTCGGACCGAACCCGCGAACAGCCAGATCTCTTGCGATAGCAGGGATCCGGGCTACTCGATGCGAAGCCCCGAGATCGCCCGGGAGATCACCAGCTGCTGGATCTGCTCGGTGCCCTCGAATATGTCCATGGTGTCCAGAAGCCGTTCGCCGAGTCCCGATCCTCGAAATGGATGCGATCCAGTCCACAGAGTCCGGGCCGATCCGACCGTTTTCGGCCAGAGCTAGTACCGCAGTAGTACCGTCCAAGCACTTCCCACTCAGGTCAGGCTGCGGTCGTTGCCGGCTCTTCGAACGGCCGAACGGACACGATGTCGTGGGTCAGCATATCCGTGAGCATCGCGTCGAGCTCGACGGCGATGTCCTCGGCGTACCAGACCGTTCCGCACGATGGGCAGACCGTGACCGGAATATCGGTCACAACCGCGACCCTCCCGTCCGACACGGCTGACTTGTGGCGGCGCTCCTCGCGGAGATCGCCGTTGTGGCAGTTGTTGCATCGCATCAGCGTCTCCTCCTGAAATCAGCCGTCCACTCGGACGGGTAGGGCTCGTAGATCGTCGCGACCCGCTCCTGCTCACGATTCTCGTCGACGACAATCACCACGTGCAGCGGGCGCTTCCACTGTACCAACAGCACCAGTTCTTTCAGTGAGGTCTCGCTCTCCTGTGCCGTTTCGATGACCTCGGCAGGTGCGTCGTTGTCATCGAGCATCACCACGAACTCGCCGAGAGCCAT
>CAYVYG010000120.1:0-8836 GCA_964454385.1 uncultured Microthrixaceae bacterium | reverse complement strand
AATCGCATGTAGCCGAACGGCTTGGTCGATGCCGCGTCGATCGCCTCCCAGATGTCGATTCCGAGGTCCTTCGCGAACATCGCGAGCTCGTTGACCAGCGCGATGTTCACATGGCGGAACGTGTTCTCCAACAACTTGGTGAGCTCCGCTTCGCGTGTGCCCGACACCGCGACGGTCGTCTCGACGATGTCGTCGAAGAACCGCTGCACGGCCGCGAGCGACTCGTCGTTGACCCCAGAGACGACCTTGGGGGTGTTCTCGAGCCGCCACTGCGTGTTGCCCGGGTCGATCCGCTCAGGGCTGTAGCCGAGGTGGAAGTCCGTTCCTGCGGTCAACCCGGAGCCTGCTTCGAGGATGGGGCCGACCAGCTCCTCGGTCGTACCCGGATAGGTGGTGGACTCGAGGATCACCGTGGAACCGCGGCTCACGTGTGGTGCAACGGTGCGGGCTGCGGACTCGATGTAGGACAGGTCGGGTACGCCCTCACCCATCGGGGTGGGCACCGAGACAACCGCCACCTGGAACCCTACCAGGTCCGACGGATCTGCCGTCGCGCGGTAGTTCCCTGTGGCCAGGATCTCAGCGAGCTGGTCGTCGCTGATGTCCTCCACGTGTGAACGCCCGGCGTTGAGGTCCGCGACCTTGGCCTCGTCGACTTCGTAGCCGGTCACGTCATAGCCCGCGAGTGCCGCGCGGACCGCGACGGGTAGCCCGACGTACCCCTGACCGATCACCGCTGCTCGTGTGCGTGCCGCGTCCATTTCGTCCTTCGATCGCCATTGCATGCCCGCGATTCACTGTCACGTGGACCGCGCGCATCCTGCGGGGCAAGTGTGCCACGGGAGTGGCGGGTTTCAACAGAGATGATGCACCCGATACGCGCAGCGCGACCGCTGATGTGTCGCAGCACAGGTTGGTCAGACCTGGGTCGAGCGGAACCAGTCGATCGTTGCTTCCAGGCCGCTGCGCAGGTCGACGGGTTCGACCTCGGGGAACAGTCCCATGAGACGCTCGTTGGCTGCCTGTGAGTGGGGAACATCACCGGGGCGCGGGTCGGTGTGTTGCACTTCGACCTCGTGTCCGAGCAGGTCTTCGAGCAAGCCGATCACCTCCAGGAGGTTGGTGCGGGTGCCGAAGGCGAGGTTCACCGGCTCGGGGTCGTTCACCCGCCTCAGCACAGCGTCCGCGATCACAGAACACACGGTGTCCACGTAGGTGAAGTCCCGTGACTGGGTCCCGTCGCCGTGCACGTGTAGCGGTTCACCCGCGATGGCAGCTGACACGAAGGCCGGGATGACCGCGGCGTACGCATGGCCGGCGGCCTGCAGCGGACCGAACACGTTGAAGAACCTGAACGCGAGTGTGGGCAACCCGTAGGCTGCCTGCCAGGCGAGCGTGTAGGACTCCGTCGCCAGCTTCGAGGCGGCGTAGGGGCTCATCGGGCGCGTCGCCAGGTCCTCGTTCTTGGGCAGAGTCGGGTTCGCTCCGTACACCGAGGAGGAGGACGCCGCGATGACGTGCACGTTGCCGGCGCGACGGGCGGCTTCGAGCACGTTCATTGTGCCGGTCGCGTTTGCGTCGTGGGACGCTACGGGGTCCTTCATCGAACGCGGTACCGAAGGCCTGGCTCCCAGGTGGACGATCGCATCGGCTGAGCTGGTGACCTGATCGAGCAGTTCCGTGTCCAAGATGGTGCCCTCCACCAGGGAGGCTCCCGAACCCTCCAGGTTCTCCCGGAATCCACTCGACAGGTCATCAAGGGCAACGACCTCGTCGATTCCGGCCTCCGAAATGAGGCGTCGCGCCAGGTTCGCCCCGATGAAGCCGGCACCACCGGTTATCACGACCTTCATGATCAGCCTCCGTGTCGCCTGCGCGGTACAAGCGGCGACACCAACGGTAGCGGGGGTCGATGCCCAGGTCGCACAAGTACTGCGTGGTCCGGAAGCATCGATCTGCGGATAGCACTATGAAAATCGGCGCAGTGGTGGCACAATGACTTGGGCGAATGGGTGAGGGGAGTTCAGCGTTGGCGACGGTCGTTTGGAGATTGATGTGTTTGCAGGGGGCGAGAGAACCAGGTTTTCGGGCTTCTGGCGTTTGCGATTCGTGCTGCAGGTGGGCTTCGACGCCTCCGCGTGGTTCATCGGGGCGTTCGTCGCGACGTACCTTCGGTACGAGATGGATCTCGGCGCGGTGGAGCTCGGAGCCGTCGCTGGGTTCGCATCGATAGCCGCGCTGTTGCAGCTTGGTGCGGGTTCCCTCGCCGGCCTGTACGTGCATCGCTGTCGTTACGGCACCTTCGAGGAGGTCGCAGCAGCTTTCCGGGTGGTGGCCGGGATCACCGCGATCATGACCGTAGCAGACGTCCTTCCCGTTCTCGATCACCTGATCCCGGTGAGCGCATCGATCGTCGCAGGGTTCCTGACGCTCGCTGTCATGTGCGGCGGCCGCTTGGTCTGGAGAGTGCTGCTCGACCGCTGGACCCGCGCAACCGGGGGGGATCGCGAACCGGTCATCGTGGTCGGGGCCGGCGAGGGGGGCCACCAGACCGTCACTGCGATGGTCAAGTCGGGCCCGTACCATCCGGTCGCGCTCGTCGACGACGACCCGAGGCTCCGGAACCTGCGCATCAAGGGGGTCCGGGTTCGGGGCACCCGTCGGGACCTGGCCCGCATCGCCGAGCACACAGGTGCCACGACGATCGTGATCGCCATCCCATCGGCGGATTCGGATGTCATACGTGACCTCGCGTCGCGAGCCCGTGAGCTGGACTTGACCACGCTGATCCTTCCCTCGGTCAGAGAGCTGTTCGGCGCATCCCCGGGTGTGGGTGATATCCGTCCGCTCACCGAGGCCGACCTGCTCGGTCGCCGGGAGCTCAGCCTTGACACCGCCTCGGTGGCTCATTACCTCACCGGGCGCACCGTTCTGGTGACCGGAGCCGGTGGTTCGATCGGCTCGGAGCTGTGCCGCCAGATCCATCGTTACAACCCGGCGTCGCTGGTGATGCTCGAACGAGACGAATCGGCGTTGCAGGCGGTGCAGATCTCGATCGAGGGCCAGGGGCTTCTCGATGACCGCAACCTCGTCATCTGTGATATCCGCGACCGCAAGCGCCTCGGCGAGGTCTTCGAGGAACACCGTCCCGACGTGGTGTTCCACGCGGCGGCGCTCAAGCACCTGCCGCTGTTGGAGATGCATGGCGAGGAGGGTTGGAAGACGAACGTCTGGGGCACCCAGAACCTGCTAGAGCTCGCGATCGGACACGGCGTGGACCGCTTCGTGAACGTCTCGACCGACAAGGCCGCCGACGCGACCTCGGTCCTGGGACGCACCAAGCGCGTTGCCGAGCAGCTCACCTCGTTCGCGGGCAAGCACAACGACGGAACCTACCTGTCGGTGCGTTTCGGCAACGTCCTGGGCAGCCGCGGTTCAGTGCTGCCGCTGTTTCGGGAACAGATCGCGCGCGGTGGACCGGTCACGGTCACCGATCCCGAGGTGACCCGGTTCTTCATGACGATCCCTGAGGCATGTGAGCTGGTCATCCAGGCAGGGACCCTCGACGAGGAGGACGGCCGCGTGCTCGTGCTGAACATGGGCGAGCCCGTGCGGATCTCGGACCTCGCTCACCGTCTCGTCGCTGAGTCCGGTGAGGACATCGAAGTCGTCTTCACCGGTCTGCGGCCGGGTGAGAAGCTCCACGAGGTCCTCTTCTCGCCACAGGAGGAGCCCATGGAGTCGGGCCATCCCCTGATCTCGGCGGTCGATGTGCCGTCGATAAGCCCTTCGGAGGCGAGAGTTGCTGATCCGTATCGCGAGGAAGCGGTAGTCGACCTGCGTGACCCGATCGACGTCGCGTTCCTGCAGCGGTCTCGTCATCGCACGCGCTCAGCGTCCTGAGCCGTCCCCTTCCACGGTTGTTCTGTGTTGCGTGCGTCGCGCATAGTGCGACGCACGCAACACAGAACGAGGTTGGGGACCGGTGAGCAACACCCGGGAGGTGAGCGCTGGCGTCACGCTGCTTGGCCGACGCGGTCATTGTGCGCGCAGGTGCGCGTGGGTAGCTTCCCGGGATGGCACATCACCGCTCACCGTGGATGGACGACGACCTCGACCACGTAGCCGATCTCGCCCGCACGTTCTTCGAAAAGGAGTGCGCCCCCAACGAGCGGGCGTGGGAGGACCAACAACACGTCGATCGTGAGATCTGGAAACGCGCCGGTGAGCTGGGTCTGTTGTGCATGTCGATCCCCGAGGCCTACGGCGGGGGAGGGGGCACCTTCGCCCACGAGGCGGCGGTGCTGATCGAACAGATCCGTGCGATGTCGCCGAGCCTCGGCCTCGCCGTGCACAGCGGCATCGTCGCCCACTACGTGAACTCCTACGGCACCGAGGAACAGAAGTCGACCTGGCTCCCGAAGCTGGCCACCGGTGAGATGGTCGGAGCGGTCGCGATGACCGAACCGGGCACCGGATCCGACCTGCAGGCGATCACCACCAGGGCGGTGCCCGACGGCGACGAGTACGTGATCAACGGCTCCAAGACCTTCATCTCCAACGGGCTGCTCGGGAACCTCGTCATCGTCGTGGCGCGCACCGGCGACGAGGGGGCCGGGGGCATCTCGCTGATCGGCGTGGAGACCGACGGCCTCGCCGGGTTCTCCCGAGGGCGCAACCTGGAGAAGATCGGCATGCACGGCCAGGACACCTGCGAGCTGTTCTTCGACGACGTGCGGGTGCCCCGGGCGAACCTGCTGGGGGAGACCGAGGGCCAGGGCTTCATCCAGTTGATGGAACAGCTCCCCCAGGAACGCCTCGTCATCGGGGTCGGCGCGGCCGCGGCGATCGAGAAGACCGTCGATCTCGCGGTGGAGTACTCCAAGGACCGGGCCGCGTTCGGGCGCACCGTGTTCGACTTCCAGAACAGCCGCTTCGTGCTCGCCGAGTGCGACACGGTCGCATCGGTGGCCTGGAGCTTCCTCGACGACTGTGTCGCCAAGCACCTCGAGGGAGCCCTCGACGTGGTCGGCGCAGCGAAGGCCAAGCTGTGGCTCACCGAGCAGCAGAGCATCGTGGCGGACCGGTGCCTGCAGCTCTTCGGCGGCTACGGGTTCATGCGCGAGTACCCGATCTCGGCGCTGTTCGTCGATGCCCGCGTGCAGCGCATCTACGGTGGCGCGAACGAGATCATGAAGGAACTGATCTCACGTGCCCTGTGAGCGCACCGTTGCGCTCGGTACCCTGTTCGCATGAGGCGGATCTCCCCGGTTGCATCCAAGGTGCACCTCTCTGAGACCGACGACTCCTGGGCCGAGTACTGGCAGGCCCGTACGCCTGAGGAACGGCTCGCCATGGCTACCGAGCTCAGTCTGGAGTGCTTCGATGCGGAACCTGACTCGCGACTTCGTCGAGTTCATCGAGTGCTGCGTTCGACGTGAAGTCCGTTTCCTCATCGTTGGTGGATACGCCCTTGCAGCTCACGGGCAACCCCGAGCGACAAAGGACCTGGACGTCTGGATACTGATCGACCGCGACAACGCCGAACGGCTGATCGAGGCACTCGGCGATTTCGGCATGGGATCCATCGGGTTGACCTGCGAGGACTTCCTGGAGCCCGAGATGGTCGTGCAGCTCGGCTATCCACCGATCCGCATCGACATACTGACCTCGATCTCGGGCGTCTCCTTCGAGGATTGCTGGACACGCCGGGTCTCCGTCGACGTCGGAGGAGTGGACGCAGGATTCATCTCAGTCGATGACCTGATAGCCAACAAGCGGGCCGCAGGTCGACCGCAGGACCTGGTGGACGCCGACGAGATGGAGCGCCGCCGCGACAGCTAGGGGCATCTGAACCGGACACGCGGCAGAGCGTCGTGGCGGACCCGCTGCCTGCAGCTCTTCGGCGGCTACGGGTTCATGCGCGAGTATCCGATCTCGGCGCTGTTCGTCGACGCCCGGGTGCAGCGCATCTATGGCGGCGCGAACGAGATCATGAAGGAGCTGATCTCACGCGCCCTGTGAGCGCACCGGTCGCCGGGTCAACAGCCCATGGCGGCCCGCAGTGTTCGGCACGCTTCGGCCATCCGAGCCGCGCACAGCGTTGTCACCCTCCGGCGGAACGCCGCCCTGGGGATCGTGTGGACGTTGTCGAAGTTGACCACGCTGTCGGTCGGCACACCGTCAGCGGGTGTCAGGACCAGCTCTGAGACCAGACCACGCTGAGTCCGCGTCAGGCCGGCGACCACGATCGAGCCGATGCGAGCAGCGACCGGATCACGGGTCAGGACAAGGACCGGTCGGTCCCCGCCCGGGGTGGCAGCGAACCAGATCTCACCCTGTTGCATCTTGTGACCAATCCGCCCAATCCTCCGCCGGGCCCCAATCCGCGATCTCACCGAGAGACCGTTCGCCGTCGTCGAGGGGTGACTCGGCCCAGCGTTGAGCGTCTCCCTCCGAGGCCAACCGGTCCAGGTGACGACGCAGCGCCTCACGAAGGAGCTCGGAGCGGTCGATTCCGAGCGCCTCGGCCCAGCGTTGGGCCTCTTGTGCTTCTCGATCATCGAGCCGGAAGCTGATCATCGTCATACACAAATGTTATCGTGTATCACGCCTGCGTGTTGATGAGCTGACCATGGCGGCCGGCATGGGGCCGAGCGGGGTCGCCTCGGTGGCCGTCGTCTTGCCGCTCCCATGGCGACCGGGGAACATGTGGCGTGCGCAACGCCGAGACCAGGACCACCCGGGGCCTCGACCGGGTCGATCCCGAAGGGACCTTCCCGATCGCGGTTGTGGCCGAGCTCATCGCATCACTCGGCGGCGGGATCGACATCGCTGAGGAGCTGCGCCGGGCCGGGATCCCCCCGGCGCTGGTCTCAGATGACCGGGCGCGGGTCACGATCCCCCAGGCAGCTAGTCTCATCCGTCGCCTGTGGCGCATCACCGGTGACGAGATCATCGGCCTGGGCGAGGACCCGGTGCTCAGCGGAACCTTCCGGATGTTCGCGATCGGTCTCGTTCACACCCGCGATCTCTTCGCGGCGCTCGACCGGTTCTGCGAGTTCTCCGGCCTGATCGCCGCGGTGCCGACCGCACAGGTGGAGGAGCACGACGAGGGAGCAGTGCGGGTCACACTCGATCTGCACGGCACCAGCCTGGATGACACGTTGTTGGCCGGAATGCTGCTGGTGATCATCCAGAGGTTCTCGAGCTGGCTGGTGAGCCGGCGGATCGACGCGACCCTGGTGGAGTTGCCGGGGGACGAACCGGCAGAGAGGTCCCACTTCGACATCGCCTTCGGCGCACCGCTTCGCTTCGGGGCCCGCGTTCCTGCGCTGTGGTTCGACTCCGGGTTGCTGGTCGCTCCGGTCACCCAGGACGAGGACACGCTCGGGGCCTACCTCCAACAGTGCCCCGAGGTGTGGCTGAGCCGCCGCGACTTCGGGACCACGACCGGGGACCGGGTGCGACGGATCCTCGGTCGTCTCGCGGTGGCGGACTGGCCGGCCCAGGAGGACCTGGCACAGAGCCTCGCGATGAGCCCCCAGACGCTGCGGCGGCGACTGCGCGACCAGGGCACCTCGACGGTGCAGATCAAGGACGAGATCCGCCGCGACAGGGCGATCACCAGTCTGAGCGGCGCGCAGGAGTCGGTCGGCGACCTCGCTGCGCGCCTCGGGTTCTCCGAACCGAGCGCCTTCCATCGGGCGTTCCGGCGCTGGACGGGCCAGGCTCCCGGGGCGTACCGGACATCGCTGCGCGAGTAGCGCGCAGCCAGCGCGGGTGCGGGTGCGGGTGCGTGTTGAGCGCCCGGATCAACGAATGTGAGCTACGGGGTCCTTTGCACATCCGGTGGTGCTGCGTACCGTTTCCTGGCCGATGGATCGCGCCCGGACACCACGTGGCGAGGTCCGAAAACAACCCGGGATCGGATCTGATTTGAGCGACAACAGCGAGTTCCACCTCGAACGGATCGGCGAGTGGAGCGACACCACGGACTTCGAGGTCGAGCGCGACCGGACCATCGCGTACGCGCTCGCGACCAACGACCCGATCCCCGCCCATCTCGAGGGGCGCATCGCGCCGCCTGTGTTCGCGGTGGTGCCCGCAATGAAGACCATGGCCGACGCCACCCTCGCTGTGGTGCCCGAGGACCTGATGTTCTCGATCCTTCACGGCGAGCACGACTTCCGCTTCGGGCGTCCGATCCGACCCGGTGAGACCCTCGGGGTCCGGGCCAAGCCGATCGGCATCGAGGGCAAGCCGTCAGGGGTGGTCGTGACGACCCTGGTGCAGACTCTCGGCCAGACGACCTCTGACCTGGTCAACGAGCAGTACTTCGTGGGCTTCTTCCGTGGCGGGACCTTCGAGGGTTCCCTGGGCGAGAAGAGCCCGGACCACAGCTTCGATGAACGCCTACGGGAGCGGGAGCCCGATGCGGTCATCGACACGAAGTTCGACCCGGATCAGACCTTCCGCTACGCGGAGCCGGCCGGTGACCCGATGCCGATCCACCTCGATGACGACTTCGCCCGCCAGATGGGATTGCCCGGGATCATCATGCACGGGCTGTGCACCAACGCGATGCTGTCCCACGTGCTCATCGGCCACGCAGCGCACGGCGACCCGGAGCGTCTCGCGCGCCTGGCGGTCCGCTTCTCGAAACCGGGCATCCCCGGTGACACCATGACCACCTCGATCTGGCGCGATGCAGGTGTGGACCCGGCGCAGCACCGGGAACCGGCCGGGCGAACCGGTGCCGGTGGGGCCGGGCGAACCGGTGCCGGTGGGGCCGATGGCCCCCGGTCCGTGTACCGGTTCGAGTCCACCAACAGCG